>JAJRUK010000179.1 GCA_024277835.1 Planctomycetota bacterium
CTTCACCGCCTCAGCCAGCCGCTCCGCGAGCGTGTTAAACACCCCATCAAGAACAATCACCCGACTACAGCTACTACACTTCTGCCCCGCGTACGAAAACGCCGACTCGATAATCGCCTGAATCGCGCCGTCGATGTCCGCGTCGTCGTCGACGATGATCGCGTTCTTCCCGCCCATTTCGACGATCATTTTTTTGATAAACGCCTGCGCGGGCCTGATCTTCGCACCCGCCTGAATCACTTCCGTACCGACCTTCTCGCTACCCGTAAACGCAACGACATGCACCTCGCCGTGTTCGATCAGGTGTCGCCCGACCACCGCGCCGTCGCCGGGTAAATAGTTCACAACCCCCGCAGGAAACCCAACGTCATGCACCATCTCAACAAGCTTCGCAGCAATCACCGACGCTTGTCTCGCCGGTTTGATCACGACGGTATTCCCCGCTGCGATCGCCGCCGTCATCATCCCCGTCAAGATCGCCAGCGGAAACGCCCACGGCGAAATGACCGCACACACGCCTTTCGGCGCATACGTCATCATGTTCGCTTCACCCGGAACGTTTCGAAGTCGCGGCGAATGCTCAATACGCTCGATCTGTTCGGCGTAATAGCGAGCGTGATCAATCGCCTCGGTCACGTCGGCGTCCGCCTCTCGCCAAGGCTTGCCAACTTCCAGAATGATTGTGGCTGCGAGTTCAAAACGACGATCTTCCATCTTGTCCGCTAGCGCACGAAGCAGCGACCCGCGCATCGTCGCCGGAGCATACTGCCACGCAGCAAATGCCTTATACGCCGCCGCGACCGCGCGATCGGCATCCGCCGTCGTCGCCAGAGCAACCTTCCCGATCGACTCGCCGGGGTTAGAAGGATTGTGCGACGTAAACTGCGCACCCGTTGCAACGTGCTTCCCGTCAATCACAAGCGAATACGTCCGCCCAAAATCCTTGCGAACGTATTCAATCGCACCGAGCATCTTGCCTCGCGCCTCGCCCGTCGTGAAACTCGTATTCGTTGCATTCTTAAACGTACCCATCGGCTCCTCCGGGTTCGTGTTTCGATAGTATCGCGTAACAAGTGGCGCACTCGCCGGTCTCGCCTGCGCAGGATCAGCGAGCAACCGCGCATAGGTTCCGCGATCACCAAAACCTTGCTTCAAAAATCCTTCGTTCGACGTGTTTTCAAGCAGGCGGCGAATCAGATAACCCATCCCCGGCATCAGGTCGCCGTAAGGACAATAAACACGCACACACCGACCAAGGTCAGCCATCGCCGTCTTCAACGGGTCGCCCATCCCGTAAAGCATCTGTACTTCATACGCGTGGGGCGACAACCCAAGCGACTCGGCTGTCGCACCAATCACCGCAAGCGAGCGCACGTTGTGACTCGCGAAAGCCGGTCGAATGAGCGCGGTGTTTCGCAACATCGTGCCAACCATCCGCTCATAACAAGCGTCCGTCTCCCACTTCTGCGTCCAGACCGGCGGCGTGTGATGATTGCGAACTGCCGCGGCTGTTTCCGCGTCCCAGTACGCACCTTTAACAAGACGAATCGCAAACCGCGTCCCGCGCCGTTTCGCAAGGTCCAGCATCTGACCAAGCGACCGCTCGCCTTTTCGCAGGTACGCTTGCAACACTATCCCAACGTCCGTCCAATCGCGAAACGCTGGCTCTATCAATACCCGCTGAAACAGCTCAAGCGTCAGGTCGTGATGCTTGAACGACTCCATGTCAATGTTCACAAACGCACCCGCCTCGCGCGCACGCGAAAGCAGTGGCCTAAGTCTCGCACAGACGCGAGCAATCGCCCGATCCGGATCAATCCCGTCAAAATGCGGATCAAGTCCCGTCAGTTTGATCGAAAGATTCAGCCGTGGCATCGACCCGTGCGCATCGAAATCAAGAAGTGGGTCGGGCTTCCACGACGCAACCAGCGGCGCGACCCGATCAATCAAATCGTGATAAACCGCCGCGTATCGATCTGCCTGCGCATCGCTGGTCGTAAACTCCCCGAGCACGTCCAGCGTAAACGCCAGCCCGTTTCGCCGAAGTCGCTCAAGCGTCGTAACGACGCTCGGCACATCGAACCCCGTGATAAACCGACCAGCCATCACCGTCGCACCAAACCGCGCAAGCTTTCCGATCAACTCCGCCCGAAAACCCTGCAACGGTCCCGGCGCAGTCGCAGCCCGAAACGCCTTGGGCAAATCATCCGCCCGCGGGTCAAGATATTCGTTGAGGTGTCTTGCGATGTCGGCGTTTGTTTGAAGTGCGGGCAAGCAATCAACAAACTGAAACGCCCGCGTGCGCACCTGCTCATCGTAATCAAGAACCTGCGTCCCCTTCTCAAGCCACCACGAAGATTGATACAACCGCGGACGCGCACCATCCGCCAACTCAAAAATCTCCCGCCCGAGTTCGGAGATACGTTGATTGAGTACGTCGTTGTCCATCGCTACGACGTATGGTGTCGCGCGACGGCGTCCATGTCCAGATCGGTGATTTCCGCAACTTCGCGAGGTGTCAAGAAAACGAGCGACGCCGCCCGGACCGGCAAGCTCCACAAACGCGAAATCGCGCGGGCGTACATCACCATCTGCGGTTTGTAGTGAGCAACTCGCGACTCTACGTCCCCGTCACTAATCGCATCCGTCTTAAAGTCAATCAGTTCGATCTCATCCTCGCCAACAAGC
The DNA here is from genome assembly GCA_024277835.1 of Planctomycetota bacterium. Classification (GTDB taxonomy): domain Bacteria; phylum Planctomycetota; class Phycisphaerae; order UBA1845; family UBA1845; genus JAJRUK01. Next base: position 2,689 of record JAJRUK010000179.1, read on the forward strand.
ACCCCGTCAGCAATTCCGCGAACCAAGACACGATCGCCGCTTGCTTCATCGACGGCGGGGTCAAAAAACTGCGCAGGCTCGGTCGTGACAAAACGAAACTCGCGGTGATACGCCTTCCCCGCCGACCGAATCCGCTCCGCAAGCGGCGTCGCAACAAACCACGTCAGCGATTCCGCCGATACCGCCTCGCGATCTTCGTTGGACAGCTTCCCCGTATCAACAAGACGCTTCAACTCTTTGTCCACCCCATCCGCATCCGTCGCAATCGTAAAATCAAGAAACTGCAACACCCGGTGCGTAATCGTCCCGCGAACCGCAGCCCCCGACCCTTCCGCCCGATCATAACGCGACGGCGGAAACGAAAAGCCGCCCCCATCGTCATCCTGAGCATCGCCACGCCGATCCGTCGCGAACTCATCTTCTTTCGTATAGTCGTAATCCCCTTTGAACTGACTCGCTGCGACGGCTGCCCGTACAGAGGTCGATGCGAGATGCGGATACACAAAATCAAGACGATCCATCACGCGTTGCACCTGCGGATCTTCCTCGACCAGCGGCTCATCCTTGGGCAAATGCTCTAACCGCGATACGCTTTGCAAGACCGATGCGCGCGACGGGTTCGTCGTCTTCGCGAGCGACCAATCTTTCATCTCAGAAACACCGTACACCGTCACATCAAACAGCGGCGGCGAAGCGGGATCGCGTTTCACGCTCTGAGCAAGACCGGCCACGGCGCTACCGTCATTCGCAGCGAGCACCGGCAACACCCAGTCAAAATAGCTCGAAGCGCTGCCAATCGAGTGGGCGGTGTGGGCATAAGCAGGGCTCGCGTTTTCGTCGGTCAGCTTCTCCGCGCCATCTTTCGAACCGACCAAGATCAACCGATCCCGCGCACGCGTCATGGCGACATAAAGAACGCGAAGCTCCTCCTCGCGCGACGACCGCGTGATCTCCGATCGCGCTCGCAAGTGCGAGGCCGATGAATACTCGATCATCCGGTCAGGCTCGACAACCCGAAGCCCTACGCCCGCCGATCGCGCGAACAGCGTCCGCCCGCGCTCATCCTGAAGGTTAAACTGGTTTCCCATCCCGGCCAGAAATACAACGGGAAACTCCAACCCCTTCGACTGATGAATCGTCATGATCCGAACAACGTCTTCCGACTCGCCAATCGTCGGCGCAACATCGAAATCACGATCCTGCTCTTGAAGACTTTCCATGAATCGCAGAAACCGACTCAACCCCTGATTGCGAAACGTCGCGAATCGTCGGGCGATGTCGTGCAATTTCAAAAGATTCGCCCGCCGCTGCGACCCGTTTTCCAACCCGCACGCCCTCGCGAAGTGCGCCCGCTCCTCGTAAAGTTTCCAGATCACTTCCGCAAGTGGCTTGCGTCGCGCCATCGCCCGGTATCGTTCGATGACCGCGAGTGTTTTTTTCAACTGGCGTCGCAAGTGTGCATCCCCGCCCGACGCAGCGTACGTTCGGACAGTCTGATGAAACGGCAGCGCTCGATCCATCAGCCGAATCGAAACGAGCTGATCCTCCGTCAACGGCTCGCCGAGAATCCCACTGCGAAGCGTCGCAGCAAGCGTGATGTCCTGCTGCATATTATCCAGC
>JAJRUK010000180.1 GCA_024277835.1 Planctomycetota bacterium
GATCACGGACGCGTTGAACACGATGCTCAACGATAGCAACCCCAAGTGGGTCAACCACACGGAAGCGGGTGTTCTCGACGCAATCGCGAACTGGGCATCAAACGGCAACACAGCCGATTACAACGTGCGATGGGAAGCGCCGGTTGCGGACGTGGGCGACGTGACGTTCTTCGCGGCCGGGAACGCCATCGACAACAACCACAGCGTCATCGGCGACAACATCTATACAACCAGTCAAACCGCAAATTTCGCAAACGTACCAGCCGTATCCGATTGGGGCGTCATTGGAATGCTGCTGCTACTCATGACCGCGGGGACGCTTGTATTGCGAAAGGACATCGCGATCGCGTAAATCCCGCATCGGGTTGGTTATCGCTACGGTCGGGAACCACGGCCGCCACCAGAGCCACCGCGACCACCGCCCATGCTCATCCCGCGTTGGCTCATGCGAGATCGCATAGCGGAAAAGTAAGCCATGCTCCGCGCAGTTTCGTCGGGGTTGCGGTCTTCGGATTGGGCTTTACGTTCTTGCTGTGTTCGCGATTGGAACAACTCCCGCATTCGCTCTCTGTCGTCGTTGCCGTTGGCATCGCGCTCTTCCCGGCGCTGCCGCCACTGCTCGCGCATCTTGGCGAATTCGTCAATCTGTTCGTCGAGGATAGCCTGCTTCTCCTCGTCGGACGTTGCATCGAAGTATTCGCTCATCCGCGCTTGCATCATCTTGCGTCGAACCTCGCGCATGTTGCGAAAGGCTTGCCGGCGCTGATCGTCGGTTAGATCATCCCGATCCATCACACCACGAAATACCTCGCGACGATCACCGTTCTCGCCGGCCTTGGATAGTGAAGCCACGGATAATTCAGCGGGGAGACCTCCGTCATCTGCGTTCGAGCTGGTCGCGACATTGATAACAACAATCGCCCCGCCAATCGCGATCGCGCCGAGGCAACCGACGACCATAGGGGTCTTCCAAAAAGAGCTGTGCGAGATAGCCATGGGTTCTGCTCCTATTCTTCAAAGTCGCTGACGTGACCGTCGGCGTAGAGGTATCTGCGTGCGCCGGGTTTGTCGGAGCTGCCGTGGAAGTTTTGATAATCCCTGAAGACGTAGATCGATTGCGGGGAGGCGGTTCCGCTACGTCGTCGCCGGCGGTTCGGATCGTTCATCCGGTTGACGACTTCATTGATGCTCGTGCCCCCGAGGAATGTTCGGTACTCGTAGCTGCTTCGCTCGGATTGGAAATAGCTCAAGCCGGTGTTAGGCATATCGCGGCCTGAGTCTGGCAAGTCATTGGGGCACTCGAAGACATTCGGGCTACCGCCCACATCCTCCAGAAGAACGTCGGCGATGTAGATCGGCTTATCGTCCGGGCTGAGTGCTGCTGTGATGGACGGCATGTAGGAGGCCCGCGGGTATCGGTCATAGTTGCGACCGAGGTACCGCTGCAGGCCGATGCCGATCTGTTTAAGGTTCGATGCGCAGGCGATTCGTCGGGCGGAGTTCTTGGCGGAACCGAGTGCGGGCAGGAGGATCGCCAACAGCAGGGCGATGATGGAAATAACCACCATCAGTTCGATCAAAGTGAATCCGCGACGTTTCATGTGACTTCCGATCCGATTCCGCGCGACGACAGGGCGCAGACTACGCCCGGTCAGTATATCGTGCCCAACGACAGGATCGCTAGATTATTGCCGTCAGAATTTGTCAGGGCATTGTCGGAATCGGTCGCTGGTTCAGTCTCGCGCCAATGTGTACCGATCCCACCACGAGAATCGTCGCTATTGCCGCTTCGGTCGCTTCCTTACAGGCGCGGCTCGGATGGGAGACCCTTTCACGCGTTACAGCCCCAACTTATCCCGCAGGTATTCCAGACAGCGGGACTTGTCGATTTTTTCCTGCGAGGCGTCGTCGCGGTTTCTTACGGTGACTGTGCCCTGTTCCTTCGTTTCGTGGTCGATTGTGAAGCAGAAGGGCGTGCCCGCTTCGTCCATGCGAGCGTATCGCTTGCCGATCGACTGCTTCGCATCGTATTGACACGAAAAATGCTTGCGAATGTCGGCGTAGATCGGTTCCGCAAGTTCCGGCAGACCGTCCTTCGCAACGAGCGGGAAGACGCCCGCTTTGATCGGTGCGAGACGCGGGTGAAACTTCATGAACTCGGGACTCGCGCGGTTTTCGTCGAAACTGTAGGCTTCGGTGATCGTGGCGAGTGTGAATCGGTCAACGCCGGCGGATGGCTCAATAACATGCGGGACGAATCGCTCTTTAGTCGCGTCGTCGAGCACGGCGAACGCAGTTTCTTTTCCCTTGGACGCTTTGCCATGAGCCATCAGGTCGAAGCTGCCGCGATGGGCGACCCCCTCCAACTCCTGCGGCTCGTCGGCAAAGGGGAACATGTATTCGATGTCGGTGCAGGCGTCGCTGTAGTGGGCAAGCTCGTCTTCGCCCTGCTCGCGAGGCCGGAGCTTATCACTCTGAATGCCGAGCGATTCATACCACTTAATCCGCACATCTCGCCAGAATTCGTACCACATCTTCGACTCATTCGGGTTGCAAAAGAACTCGATCTCCATCTGCTCAAACTCGCGCGAACGGAAAGTGTAGTTACGCGGGTTAATCTCGTTCCGGAACGCCTTGCCGATTTGGGCAATGCCGAACGGGATCTTAACACGCGTCGTGTCCATGACGTTCTTAAAGTTGACGAAGATGCCCTGTGCGGTTTCGGGGCGGAGATAGACTTTGCTTGTTGAATCCTGCAAAGCCCCCGTGTTCGTTTCAAACATGAGGTTGAATTCGCGGGACTCCGTGAGGGAGTCCTCTGCATGGCACTTCGGACAAGGACGCGCAGTAGCCGAGTCGTCCGTCGCAAGTGCTTCAACATGGACTTGGATGTCTTCTCCTGCTTCCGTAGTGCAGAACAATGTGCCCGACCTTGACGAAACTCCACGTAGTTTAGTCTCGGGAGTGAATTTCTTGTACTTGCCGATATTGCGGGCTTTCGATGCTGCGCGCACTACATCTCCCGCTACGTCAAGCGTCTCAGTTACAGAGTTCGCTTCGACGCTACAAGCAAACACCTCAATTTCCGGTTTTAGGTGATCCTTGGGGTGACTTGCATTATACTCGACTGCGTCACGAAGGTGCTCGATACTGGGGCCTTTTAGCAAGAATAGACTGTAGACCTGATCGGCGCGAAAGCGTGCGTTGCATTCTTTGCAGTCCACCATCGGATCGGCAAATCCCCCCACATGCCCTGAAGCTTCCCACACTTTCGGGTTCATGATGATCGAGCAATCAACACCAACCATCTGGAACTTCCGACCATCGGGACCGGGCGGTGGGTTCCTGACCATGTCGTGCCACCAGCAGTCTTTGATGTTGCGTTTCAGCTCGACGCCAAGTGGCCCGTAGTCCCAGAAGCCGCCAATGCCGCCGTAGATTTCGCTGCTGCCGAAAATAAACCCGCGACGCCGACAAAGGGCGACGATCTTTTCCATCGTTTCAGTTGATTTGGACATCGATTGAGAATCTCTTTTCTTGCACCGGTTATAAACCGGTGCCACACAAGAATGATGCTCCGTTTACTACGGTGCATTTGGTTTATGCTTCGCGCCGTGATCGAGCGAGACATGGCCACGTAAGCGTGGGCCATGCCACCCGTTCAGCGGGTATCTCGCCGTCGATCGAACCGTTCATGGCTTTCTGGCACCACATCAAAGGCGTCGGATCGAGCGAAGGGGGGACTGTAATTGTGATAGCGTAAAAAAGCTAGCAGGCAGGCCAGCCCCGTGAATGGAACTGACCTACCTGCCCGGTCGGGGTCAAAAGTAGGTCGCGGTGGTTAGCCGCAACGCGGTCTATTATAACCGCCGTGGCGGAATTGCAAGCCCCAATTTTCGGAAAAAACCGATCGGGCGTTGCTTCCTGCCAACCAGCGTATTCTATACCGGGTGCCCCACGCGCGTCAATCCCAACGGGAGGATGTTTGTGCAGAAAAACGGATTTTACATTCTCGGACGTTTCCGGTCGTCGGCGATCGAGACCAGTTCGGATCTCGCCATCACAGCGAGCACCGGGTTTTCCCGTGTCAGCTTGCGTGGCTAGCGCGGCTGGCTTCCGATTGGATGAGGTGGGGGGACATTCAAAACGGAGTGGGCTGCGTCGAGTCCCTGTGAAACGCGGGACTCGACGTTCGCCCGGTCCGACCAGGCACGATCCCCCCGATCTTCGGTAACCGGAGACCAAGGCAACCGTAATTCGCCTGCCAGCTTAACGGCCTCCGTGAGGAAACCGCCTACTGCCTAAAAGTATTCCCAACATCACGAGCAAGTCAACCGCCGGATTATCGGAAGACGCTTCAGGCTTGCTTTCGGCGGCGAGAAACGGCAAATGAAGCTACCAAAAAAAGGGCAGGCATCGCATCGCGACACCCGCCCCAAAGTAACAGTTGAAAATGAATCGGCGGCTATCAGTCTGTTGAAAAACGAAGTTTTTCTATGTAGCACCGGTTTGCAACCGGTGCTAGACCCCGCAACAGAAGATATCGCACCGGTGACAAACCGGTGCTACACTTTTTCAGCAGCCTGCTATCGCCTTTCGTCAACCGCCTCAAACGACAGGTCGGTGAATCCCTTCAGGATCAGCACAAACGGGTCGTCGATCGGAGCGATGAATAGCTCAGCGTCGGTCGTCACTGACTGACGAGCGATTGGGCCTAGCCCGTCGACGTCGATATCCGCCTCGACGTTGAACAGCTGGTCGATCATCAGATTCAGGACCGCAACGGCAGCGAAGACGTTGAGTTCGGTATCGGCGTCGAACGCGTGCGTTCCATCGAAGAAATTCGGCGGCAGAAACGCCGTCAGAAGGTTGATGGCGGTATTGGGTCGACCAAACCGAAAAGCATTCAACCGAGCGACGTAGGCTCTTGCAACGAGCGGCACGCCGTCGATCGTCATGGGCGTATCCGAAGCGAAGTCTACGTCCTCAAAGGTGACAGCCCCGTCGTTGTCGCTTCGGCGGTAGAAGAGCCGAAGGTCAACCGATCGCCAATCCCGCGAGTCGAACATGACCGGGCGATAGGGGGCGGTCGGTTCTCCCGCATCCTCGATGCCGTTTCCATTGAGGTCGTCGAAAAACGGGTCGCCGGAAGCATCGTACGCCAGGTTGGGCACGTCTGTTCCGAATATGAACTTGCTGGTGGACTCGATAAAGACGCCTTCGATCATATCAACCGAGATAAGGATGAAACCATCGACGAAAACCTGATCGGTCAATGCTGGGTCCAGCTCGGCAGGCGTCGGCGCTGGCGCAGAATCGGTCGGCGTTGAAGCGTCCACCGGATCGATCGCGTCGAGGTATCCGAGGTCTTCGAGATAGCCAATATCGCCGAGATTTCCGAGATCATCGAGATAGCCGAGCGTGCTGAGATCGTTCAGAAGCTCCGCATCGATATCCCCCAGCGTATCGAAATCATCCACAAGGTTAAAGAACTCGTCGAAACCATCGGGGATGTCCGTCGGAGCGTCGAAGAAGGCGATCGGATCGTCCGCACCGGCAAAACGACCCGTCTCTTCATTGAACAGCGCGAACAACCCCGTCTCGTTCGTATCCGGGAGGAAGGCGAGCAGGTGGCGTCCACCGGGGTTGAACATCGCGATACCGCGAGCGAAGTCGTAGTCGACGCGAACGGGTTCCGCGTCGAACGATACGGACGTCGCCAGCACGTAAATCTGGTCATTCGGGCCGTCGTCGGGGGCCTCTGCAACCGAAATCTCCGGCTCGACGGGCTGCACATCGATGGCATCAATGTCTACTAGATCCGATTCTATGAAATCTTCGTTCGGCAAGTCCGTGTCTGGCGAATCAGCTTCCCGATCATCGATGCCAAAGTCCCTTGCTTCGGGGACGAACTTGTCGGATGTGACAACCACACTTACGCCAGGAAGGAAGTCGCCGATTTCGGACACGAAATCGACAAACGTAACGCCGTTGATATCACCAAAGAGGGCAGCGTCGTTCATATCGAGTATGACTCGACCTCCCGGCGTGTGGACTTCCTGCCCAATCTCGCGAACCAACAGCCCGACAAGCCCTTCCTCGGCGGTGTATTCCGTAAACGAAAGGTAGTACGCGCCGTCGCCGGTCGGATTATACGTGACCGAGCGTACAAGTCCGTCCGGGTCGATGTCTACATCGACCGTAATGGCGGAAGGTGTCCCGGAGTCAAACAGACTACCGTCAGCAACGACGTAGAAATCGCTCGGCCCGCTTCGACTGAATGGGATATGTGCGGCGGCGTTACGAATGCGTGTCGCAAACTCTTCGATGCTACCCACGCGATCGGTCATGAATCCGCCAGCGAGCGTATCAAGCGTCGGCGGGATCGTCCCGGAAAGTAACTCCGTCAGAAGCGAACGGAAATCCGCTTCAAAGGCATCGAATTCGTCGAACTCGACGTCCTCGAATCCGCGTTCAAAGAGCCTCGCGAACAGCACCTCCATGTTCACTGCCTTGCCCTCGCCGTCGGCGGTTTCAAAGACAGTAAGCGGGGGGCCGAAGAAGTTCGGGTCTTGGACGAAGTATGTGATGCGAGCGCCCATTCCGTTTTCAATGCTGGTCAAAAGCGTGTGCAGGTCGCCAAGCGTGATCTTCTTACCGGCGAGGTGAAGCTCCGCCATTTGTCTGAGCACATAGTCGTTGATGATCGGAAGCGTGGGGACAAAACCGTCGCCGCGACGTTCTTCGGAGAAGTTTCGGTCTGGTTCGGCGAACGGGTTGTAGTAGAAGGCTCGACGTAAGTCTGCATCGACCGAGGCGGTTTCCAGCAGGATGTCATCGGGACCGTCTACGAATTCGTCTCGACCGTCCGGGAACGCGTCGCTGCCATCGAAGAATTCGTCGTCAATAAACTCGTCGTCAAACGGTTCGCCCCCTCCGAATAGGTCTTTCTCCGTTCCTTCCTCGATCCCGGGAATGTCGCGGAGCGAAGACAGATCGATACCGCCATCTTCATCTGCAATGGGGAAACCGGCTTGCAAGAACACCTCGGCTGCCGCCAGCGCTGCAGATTGAATGTCGTCGGCGGCGGCGAGGCCAATGTTCCCGCGGACGAGGTCCATTCCCGATTTCGCGCCGCCGGGAACCAGATCCTCAAAGAGCGCCGCCAGTTCATCCCCGATCACGCCTTCGATGTCAGCAAGTCTGATCTCTTGATCGATACCCGAGTCCGCGAAGAGGTGTTCGTACGCATCGACGACACGACCAACAAGCGTAGCTGGGCTAAACGGCAGGTCGCCCGGACGAAGATTCGCTTCTTTCATCAGCGTCCGAAGCTTTGCGAGCACCATCGTCGTCAGCGGATCGACCTGAACGCCGTCAAGCGCACCGGATTGTCCGGTCTCACGGTCCGCCGGGATATTGACGCAACTCTCCATTTCGCAAGTACCGTCATTGTCGGTATCGACGCATACGGTGAAGTCAGTCCCGACGGGTAGGTCGTTCGCATCAAACGTGCCGTCCGGGTTGAGCGGTACGTCCGGAAGAACCAGGCCACTGGGGGATTCGAGATCGTTGCCCTCGAGGTCGTGAAATCGAATTCGTGTGGTGTCGGCATCGATATCGTCCGGGATCGTCTGTGCGGCACTTGCGCTCGCCGTCGAGCTACGCGTCGACTGCGTCGTTACGATTTTGCCGCTGACGTTTCCGTCGAAACTAAGCGCTTCATTAATGAGTGTGTTGTCGTCGGCGGTACCGGTTGTCGTCGTTGGATTGCACGACGCGCCAGCGAGCACGCCGGCGGCGATGACTCCCGCAACAAGAAACACTCGGCCCATTGCTCTAAACTCTGGTTTGCGATCCATTTAGTTTGACTCCCTTGGGTTGTGTACGCGCGCCCTACCGTGATGACGCTGACGTTGATGTCTGTCTTTGATGTCGTCGCGATTTTGGCGATTTGGTGTCCGCGCGCGGCGACCCGATGCTTTGCGAGCTTATCGGGCAGAGAACGTCGCGACTTTCGGGAATTGCAGTAGGAGTGTGATCCCTGCCGGTTTGAGGGGTGAGTGGGGCGGGCGCAATTATCGCGCAGGGGAGACCCCATCGCGCGCTAGACTCTCTTACTCATATTGCTAGTACCGTGTTTCATAAATAGTACGACTATGTTGGCAATTTGAGGAAGTTGTGCCGATGAAGAGCAGATGGAATTGGAATGAGAACATGGAGGTTCTGTCATGCCCTTTGCCCCTGCGCCCCGGTTGCGGCTGCGGACA
>JAJRUK010000181.1 GCA_024277835.1 Planctomycetota bacterium
CCATCGGTTTTTCGAGAAACTTCGCACCCTCTTGAATGCTCATCTTCCCTGCGACTTCGCTCATCGGCGTAAGAAGTGGGAGGCGACCTTGCTCGTCGGTGATGGTCTCGTAGGCGATCGCGATCGACCCGGACTTAATGCATCCGTCGGTCAGCTCGCGGTCGGCGGCGAAATGAAAGTAAGTGAACACAATCTGCCCGTCGCGCATCATTTTCAGCTCGGCGGCGAGGGGTTCTTTCACCTTGACGATCATATCCGACTTTTCAAAGACTTCGCTGGCGGAATCGACGATCTTTCCGCCAACGGTCTTGTACTCATCGTTGGAGATGCCCGACCCAGCCCCAGCTTCCGCCTGGACCAACACGGTGTGCCCGCGGCGGACGAGTTCATCCACACCGACGGCCGTCATGCTGACGCGATACTCATGCGTCTTCGTTTCTTTTGGGATACCGACTATCATGCTTGAAAACCACTCCAGATTTCGCCTACAAAACGCCCCTCGACTATATCGCAGGCGACTTGCCGACGCAATGACGATCGACATCGCCCGCGGAGCGTCGCTGTCCGAATTTGTACCGATCAAGCCCAACCGGTCCCTCTGCGGTGATGGCAACCTGTTGAAAAAGTGTGGCACCGGTTTCTAACCGGTGTGTTGTCTCCTGTTTCAGCGCCCAGCACCGGTTACAAACCGGTGCCACACTGAAAAACTTCGTTTTTCAGCAGGGTGATAGCGCTATGACGAACTTCAATCCCGATAGGATTCGGGGGTCAGATTGTGCATTGTGGCGATGGCGATTCCGCCGGCGTCAATGACGATTTCGATCGCACCGACGTCCGCCGTATTGAGCAAGCGATAGGGTCTGGCGATTTCGGTCAGGGTGTTGATTGTCTCGCTCGTGCGCTCGTTGGAGGATCGTATCAGGACGTCAGGATTCACGGCCTCGATGAACGCTTTGGTCGTTCGGACGACGCTGCCGTGGTGAGGTAGACAAAGGATGTCCGCGGCGAGTCCCCCGCGATCGAGCAATGCTTGTTGTGCCGCTTTTTCAATATCGCCGGGGAGGAGGATACTCTTGCCGGCGTATGTCAGTTTCAGGACCGTTGACGTGTCGTTTGTGGTGTAACCGTTCCCGACTTCTTCGGTAGGCCACAGGTACTCGATCGTGACGTCACCGCGCCGCCAACTATCCGGCGCCGCTGGGAGCGTTTCGACGGGATGGTTGATGTAGTCGGTGTAGTCGGGGTGGTCGGGGTTGCTGAGAATGCTCAGGAGTTGGCGGGACGGTGACCGCGGTTTCGCTCGTGGTTCAAAAAGATGGTTGATGACAACGGAGCCTGTCGCTATTGATTCGGCGATGGTGGGGACGCCGCTAAAGTGATCGAGATTCGGGTGCGAGACGTAGACGCGATCAATGCGAGTGATACCGCGCGTCAGCAAGAATGGTACGATCGTTGATGTTCCGGGGTCGGTGGCGTACGAGCTACCCGCGTCGTAGAGGAGCGTGTGTCCGTTGGGTAGTTCGATGACCGTCGCCGAACCTCGCCCGACCGAAAGCACGGTAACGGTTAACCTGCCCGAGTCGCCGACGGGATACACCCACGCGATGATGCCAATGCACAGGATCGCAAAGGCGGCATGTGACGTCCATCGCGGTACGATGAAGACGGGCTTCTCTTTTTCCTTGGCACCCTCGTTCTCGGCGATCGTTCTGATCGTTCGTTTTTTCGCGGCGAGAACGAATAGAACCAGCGCGAGGTAGTAGAGACCGATCAGCGGCATCGGCGGCTTCGCGACCGTGATCGCCGACCCGGGTAGCTGCGAGAATCCGTCAACGCAGGAGACCAATAATCCGCTTATCCAATCAAGTAAGCTTGCAAGGTACGCTCCGCCCGTTGGGGAAATCGCAGCGACCGCCATCTTCACGAAACCAAGGGCCATGACGATCGTGACGAAAGGGAGCAGCAGTAGCGAGCTGAGCATTCCCCACGGATGCACGCGAAAAAAGACGACCGCGACAACGGGAAGTGCAGCAAGCCACGCCGCCAGCGAGATCGACATGCCTTGGACCAGCTTCCACAACGTCCAGCGGTACACTCTACGCGCCCAGTGCGCCTGGGGCGCGGGCGAGTTTGGTTCGTCGTTTGCCGTGTCGAGTTCCACACGAAATACTCGCTCGATCATCAAAATGATTCCATTGACGAATCGCGTGACGAGTGGCCTGAGTGTCGGCGCAAGATAACTGACCCCGAGCACGGCGGTCGTCGAAAGTTGATACCCCACGTCGAAAATCATGGCCGGTCGCATGATCGCGAGGACGGCGATGCACGCGGAAATCCAGTTGAGGCGCGATCGCTGACGATGGAGCAGGCACGCGACGCAGTAGATCATTCCGATGATGCTCGCGCGGAGAATCGGCGGGCGCGGTTCTGCGATCACAGCGTAGAAGATGATCGCTGCCATCATCGCGAGTATTCGGACGCGACCCGTCGCGCCGAACGCACGCGCCACGATGCGGGCGAGTAACATTACGATCACCAGATGCACGCCGCTCACCGCAAGAAAGTGAACGCATCCCGCCTTGATAAATAGTTCGTTGAGAAGGCGACTAACTTTCGATCGCTGCCCGAGGATCATGCCCTCAAGAAGTCCACTCGTCCCGTTTGCATCGACCGTGGTGCCATCGACCAGCAGGTGACGAAGCCTCTGGCGAACTGTCGCCAGGAGCGATGCGGGTGTTGTTAAATCGTTGCGACCAATTCGTTGAATCGCTTCGCGGTGCTTGCAGTTGATCCGAGCGACGATGCCCTGGCTGCGCGAGTACCTCTTCCAGTCGAACGAACCGGGGTTGTCTCGCGGTCGCAGGGCGTAGAGTCTGCCAAAGAGTTCGACCCGGTCGCCCTCGCCAAGATCGAGAACGGGTTCGAGAACCGTCACGCGGACATAACCCGTCGCGGAGATTGCGCCGTCCTCCCCGGCGATCGACTCGACGTCAAGAAGAAACCCGGTTCGGTTGGTGCGATGAGTCCATGACGTGAACGGTGATTGGGGTGATGGAAGTAAACGCGGTTCGAGGACGACCGTTCCGCGCAGGCGGGCGAGCTGTCCGGTTTCGGTGGCATAATGTTCGACGCTGTCGGTGGGAGTGACCCGGTCGCTTGAGAGATGAAGAAGTCCGCCCGTCGCGATTGATGCGACGAGGATACACAGGAATCCGAGTCGGCGGCGGATGGGTGCGAGGAGCGTCACGGCGGTCGCCGCGGCGAGCGCAATGAGATAGGCGAGTCCGGGCGGTGCGGCGGATTGGTCCAGAACAATTCCGAGGACCAAGCCCAGACCGACCGGAAACAGCGGCGCGGTCTGAAGAAGCTGGATTGGCGGTTTCGTGCTTTCGTTGTTCATAAACGACCGGTTCCCCGCGCCGCGACTCACGAGTTGTAGCCACCTTCCGGAAGAACTGCTGATCTGTGTGGTATGGCCCACGCTTGCGTGGCCATGTCTTGGGATCCAACAGGCGCATAGCCACACAAGCGTGAACCATGCCACCCGTGATACCACTCGCGACGGGCGGATTCTACGCCCGGCAGCGGAATGGTGACAGTTTGGCGTGATTCTGCGTCCTTGCGGGCGGCGGGTCGCGGTAGATAATCATCTTCGTCGGGCGTCTTCGTTATTCGAGTGAGGGTCTTTGTTGGAAACGATCGCGACAATTTGGGTTTTCCTTGGCGGGTTGGTCGCTTTGATGTGGCTGGTGCGCCTCGTCGTCATGGGGCCAATGCTCGCCCGGCGAAATCCGCTGACGTCGGGATCGACGTCGAAACTCCCCGCGAATCCGCCGAAGGTGTCGGTCCTGGTGGCTGCCAAGGATGAGGAGGCGACGATCGCGACGTGTCTGACGACGCTGCTCGCGCAAGATTACCCATCGCTTGAAATCATCGCGATCAACGATCGCAGCGAAGACCGCACGGGTGAGATTCTCGCGGACCTTGCGTCGCGCAGCTCGGATCAACTTTCGGTCGTAACCGTTGAGCACTTACCTGCGGATTGGTACGGCAAGCCGCACGCAATGCACCTTGGGACCAAACGGGCGAGCGGGGATTGGTTACTTTTTACCGATGCGGATTGCGTCTTCGACGACCCGCGAGCGATCTCGGTGGCGGTGGCGCACGCGGTGAACCATGATACGGATTTTTTAACGATCATCCCCGCGCTCGAAGCGCCCACATACTGGGAGCGCATCTTGCAACCCGTGTGTGCGATCATTTTGATGTTCTGGTTTCAACCCGACAAGGTAAACGATCCGCGATCGCGCACGGCCTATGCCAACGGGGCGTTCATGTTGATGAAGCGCTCGGGGTTTGAAGCAATCGGCGGGTATGAGGCCGTGCGACGCGACGTCAGTGAAGATACGAAGCTCGCGCGCGTCGCGAAGGAGGCGGGATTATCGCTTCGGGTAGAGGAGAACGTCGGCTTATACCACACGCGCATGTACGAAACGATGCGGCAGGCGCTTCGTGGTTGGGGTCGCATTTTTGCGGGGGCGCTGTTGCGTCCGGGCAAGTTATTTTTCGCACTTTTGCTACTCGGGACGTTTTCGGTCGGCCCATGGGCGGGTTTCTTTGTTAGTCTAATGTTGCGGGATGCACTTGCAGATTCGGCGGGATCGGCGATTGGCCTGTGGGGCGCTTCGGCGTTGTTGATGCAACTGACGATGTTGCGACTCTACGGAGCCGTCGGTTTTGGTATGGTCTGGTCGCTCGGTTACGCCCTCGGCGCGACGGGCGTGTTCGCGATTCTTGTTAGTGCATTCTTGAAATCGACGGGGGCAACAACGACAACGTGGCGAAACACGACATACCGCGCCGGCGACGCCAATCCGCGACCCACGCAGGTTGCCGCCCCGGTTCGCTCACCTTCCACTGAAAGCTCCGCGTCTTAGCGGGTGTATAACGATGTCTTCCGACGAAACAATGCCCGATTCAACATCAACGGATTCCGTCGAGGATTCCGCCAACCCTCGCAATTTCGCGATGGGGACCGGCGTTGTGTTTCAGTCGGTGGGGTGCATTCTGCTCTTCGGCGGATGTTGCTTGTGGTCGATCAGCGGGCATATCGTGACGCCGGATGTGTCACCACCTGACACCTGGCTTGGCTATTTTTCGAGTCGCACCGAGGCAGCCGCCTGGACGATCGGCGTGCTGACAAGTTTCGTGGGCGGTCTGGCGCTGGCGGCGATCGGGGTTGGTTTGCAGGGAGAGCGAGCGTCGAGCGGGAAGTTCAGCGTGATCGCTACGCCGATTTTTTCAGGCATTTATGCGGTTGTCGCAGGTTTGTTGGGGTTCGGCGAAGGGCGCTGGGGGGCGGCGATTATTCCGATCGTTTTGGCGATCGTGATGTTCATTCTCTTCCTCATGTCACTTCGCAGCCTGCATTTACTTCGACGTTTCCCGCCGCCACCGCATACCGAAGCCACCGAGGAAGTCCTCGACGAAATCCGCAAACGTCGCGAGGAGCGGCGAAAGTACTACGACGCCTGACATATTCAAACGACTTCGCTCGATAGGCGCGTTTGTTTCGTTGGACCGCGGTCGCGCATCGCTTATAATCGGAGTGGGGTGTTGGGCAGGTTTGCGGACGGTTCGCTCATGAAGAATAAGTACGTCTCTTTGGTGTCGAGTGTTGTCGGGTTTTCGGTTTGCGCGACCGCGTTCGCGGCACCTGTCGCGGCGAAACGCCTGCATGTAATGAGCAAGGCGGCGATGTCTCCCGACGTTGCAACGCGCGCCGGCGTCTCGATCAAAAAAGGCCTCGCCTATCTCGTCTCTCAGCAGCGGGCCGACGGTGCATGGGAGGCGTTCGGTCAACCGAACCCAGCCATCACCGCGCTGGTCGTCAAGGCGATCGCTCAAGATCGTGCCTTCGGTAGCGACCATCCGGTTGTGAAGCGAGGCTTGGCGTATGTGCTGAAATTTGTTCAGGAGGACGGGGGGATTTACGTTCCGGGTCAGGGGATGCGAAACTATTATACAAGTGTCTCGCTCATGGCACTCTCTTCCATGAAGGATAAGCAGCATGCCTCCGCGATCCGTGGTTCGCAGCGTTTTCTGAAGAAGCTTCAATGGGACGCGGGCGAAGGTCATGAAGCGAATAGTAATTGGTATGGCGGAGCGGGATACGGCAAGCACAAGCGACCCGATCTTTCCAACACACAGCTCATGCTCGAAGCGCTGCACCAGAGCGGTCTGCCTGCGGATGACCCGGCGTTTCAGAAAGCGATGAAGTTTATCACGCGCTGTCAATTGATGGGCGAGACGAACGATCAGGATTTCGCCAAGGGTTCTCGCGATGGCGGGTTTGTTTACACGGCTGCCAACGGGGGCGAGTCGAAGGCCGGCGTCGAGACGGTCGATAGCGACACGCGTCTTCGCAGCTACGGGTCGATGACGTACGCAGGTTTCAAGAGCATGCTTTACGCCGACGTTGATCGAAACGACCCGCGCGTGGTGGCAGCAATGAAGTGGATTCGCGAGCATTATACGCTCGATCACAACCCGAATATGCCGGGGAAAGACGCCAAGCAAGGTTTGTATTACTATTATCACGTCTTCGCCCGTGCGCTTGTTGCCTGGGGCGAGGAAATCATCAAGGACGGCACGGGGATCCCGCATCCGTGGCGGATCGAGCTTTGCGAAAAATTAATGAGTTTGCAGCGAACCGACGGTAGCTGGACCAATGAGGCGGATCGCTGGTACGAAGGCAATCCGCACCTCGTGACCGCCTACGCAATCCTCTCAATGCAGGCAGCGCTTCTGGAGTAATGTGATTGTGACGAGCAACCCAAACGAACACCCCGACAACCCCGACAACCCCGAATCCCCCGTCAATCCCGACGAGCCTTTCGGAGGCGATATCCCCGAGCTGGAAGACGCGACCGAACCGCTACCGCCCGCTGAAGTGATCGAAGACGACGAGACGGAAATCGAGCTTGACGTCGCTGCCCGCTCACTTACCGGGAACGGGTCAGAGGCCGACGAGAGCGTTACGGAGCAAGCAGCCATCGCACCCAAGGCGGCTTGCGAGGACGACGAGCTTTCCGATGTCGCCCATATTTCAGATGAACCGGTCGAGGAAGAGAAAGCCCGGCGATCGCGGCGCGTTGGCGATTGGGAGCATGAACCATCCGCGCACAACGTCGTCGTCGAGCTAAAGCGGATCGAAAACGAAGTTCGTCAGTTGCTCGAAGGCGTCGATAACCGGCGGAAGCGCAGGCTCGGCGGCACGCAGCGCTGGCACGAGCTTGAGGAAGATATCATCGCCTGGCGGTTTGGCGGGCGCGTTCCCGAAGATTCGCTCAGGCGACTGCAGGAGTTGGTTACCAGACGTCATTTTCTCTACCGCCACCTCGAGTTCCTGGCAGCGACCCGCCCGGTCATGAATAGCTGAATGACGGCGGCGCGTCCGAGAATGCCCCCGTTTTTCCCGGTCAGTAGCGTCCTATCGCCGTTTTCTCGACGGTGCGATGGTTGATTCGACCCAATCCCACTACTATCATCATGCGTGTCCGTGTCCTCGTCGGGGGAGAGGTTTGAGCGGGCGAATAGGGTTTTCGACTGGGGGGGATTTTCTTGAATCACAGGCGACAAGCGATTTCTCGATACGTGGCGTGCGCGCTGGCGTGCCTCGTGGGCGCTCAAGCGTCACCGGTCCGCGCGGCTGTCGGCGTTCCGGCGAAACAAAAGGTAGCGGGGAGACGCGCCAGTGTGCCAACCGGGTACTCCTCGCGCAGCATCGTGATCAAGCTCACCCCTAATGCCCAAGGTCGGGCCACTGCCAAGAAAAAACTGCTCCGTGCAGCCGGTAAGCTAAGTGCTGCAAACGGTGCTCACCCCAAGCATCCCGACGCCCTTCCGTGGATGACGGACAATGTTTGCGGCGAGGCTGCCCGCTTGAACGCGACGAAGATCACGCCGCTTGTCGATTGGGAGTTCGCCAATCCAGAGCTTGCGCACAAGTTCGGTTTCGATCGTATGTACGTCGTTCACTTTCCGGAAGGAACCGATACACGCAGCGCCGCGCAGGCGTTTCGGAATCAAACGGGCGATGTCTCGGAGGCTGGGACGGATGCGATGGGAACTGTCGCGGGTACGATCCCAGATGACGCGGAGTTTGACCGGCTGTGGGCGATGTCGAATACCGGGTTCAATACCGGAGCGCTCGGCGGTCTCCCCGGTGCAGATATTGATGCACTGGCTGCCTGGGATATTCACACCGGTGCAGCCGGCGACGTCATCATCGCGATCATCGATAGCGGAATCGACATCCACCCGGACCTGACGAATGTCATCGCCGGATACAACGCGGATACAAGTTCAAATTCAACGCTCACGACGGATGATTGCTCGCACGGGACACACGTTGCGGGCACTGCGGCTGGAACTGGCAACAACTCGGTTGGTGTCGTTGGCGTATCGTGGGGTGCAAAGCTCATGCCCGTTCGCGTGACCGCGCCCGCGGGCGTCTCACCTTGCGGATTTTTTGCAAGCTCGCTGACCGCGGGCATTATTTGGGCCGCTGACAACGGAGCTGACGTTGCGAACATAAGCCTTCAGCTATCCGGCATTACTGACAGCGATCGGATTAACATGCAAAATGCGATCGACTACGGACGAAGCTTGGGCATGATCTCGATTTCCGCAACGGGCAACAATAACTTTTGTTCGGGACTTGGCGGCGTCTGCTATCCGGCGCGTCTGCCTAGATGCATGGCCGTTGGCGCGACCACATTCACTGATCTCACAGCGAGCTTTGCGAACACAGGCGTTGAGATGGACATCGCCGCCCCAGGCGACAAGATCTACTCCGCGTGCATCGCAGGAGGTCAGATCAACCAGTTTTGTGACTGTTTGCCCACGTTTTATACCGGCTGCGATCGGTATGCTTACTTGGGCGGTACGTCGATGGCGACGCCGCACGTCTCCGGTCTCGCGGCGCTGCTCAAGTCTTTTGATCCGACGCTGAGCGTTTCTGAACTCGAAGACATCATCACCACCACTGCTGAAGAGTCGAACAACGGACTCGACGGTTGGGACGAGGAGGTCGGTTACGGTCGCATCAACGCTTATCAGGCCCTTCTTTCCGCGCAGGTGTGGCCTACGATTCTTTCGAGCGTTCCGGCGAACGGTGCGATCGACGCTCGTCAGCACACCGATGAGTCAAACACTGTGGAGTTCGGCGTGAACTACGTCGACATGGATTTCCCACCCGAGGTCGCGTCTACGTTGGTCGTTGGCGATTTTTCGGTGTTTCAAAAGGGTGGCCTGCTCGCACCTCCGACCGTGACGGACGTACAGCTTCTCGACGCCGACACCGTCCGGGTGACGCTCTCAGATATGATTGAGCCGCTCGCCTGGACGACAATCGCCCATGACACAACGGGTATCGTTCGGATCGGGTATCTTCCGGGTGACGTCAATGCCGACCAGATCGTTGGCGATGCTGACGTCGTCGCGATTGTCGATCATCTCCTCGGCGCTGGCGACCCGCTTCCCGAGTGGTCCACAGACCTGGACTGGTCCGGGGCAACGACGCCGACCGACATCCTCACGCTCGTGGACCTGCTCCAAGGGGCAGAGCTTCACGAAAACGCCTTGGACACCAACCTCCCGTAGGGTCCGCTTTGCCGACCCCCCGCGACTGCCATCTTTGATGAAACCGTCCAGTTCGTGTAAAAGGTGCGCCTCGGAGGTTGTTTGAGGCGGCGACTCGGGCATGGTGCGGTGACGAAACCGTACCTTGTGACGATCGCTGTTTCATTGGCCAGACTTTTTCAACCAGTGTTACCACGAGGACGGATCGATGCACACCACGTATTCACCAGAAGCCTATGTTGATTTCTCGCAGGAAGGTCCGCGGGCGAAGATGCTTGCGGCGCTTGAGCTTGTTCGCGGGCAACTCGGGCAGGCGTACCCGCTGTGGATCGGCGGAAAACCGATCACGACCAGCGAGACGTTTACCTCGACAAGTCCCGCCAATCCCGATCTAGTCATTGGCGTGATGTCCAAAGCCAATGCCGACCATGCGGATCAGGCGGTACTCTCTGCGGCGGAAGCGTTTAAGGAATGGGGTCGGACTGACCCGGACGTCCGCGCACGAATTATGATCAAGGGCGCAGCGATCATGCGCCGCCGTGTGTACGAGTTGTCCGCGTGGATGTGTTTCGAGGAGAGCAAGACCTGGATCGAAGCGTACGCCGATACCTGCGAGGCGATCGACTTCTTGGATTTCTATGGTCGCGAGATGATGCGACTCGGCGGGTCGCAGCCAATCACTCCGTTTGAGGGTGAGGAAAACGATTATCGGTATGTGCCGCTCGGTGTTGGCGTTGTGATTCCGCCGTGGAATTTTCCGCTGGCGATTGCGGCGGGCATGACGACAGCGGGGCTTGTGGCGGGCAATACGATCGTACTCAAACCGGCGAGCACCTCCCCGGTGGTAGCTGCGAAGATCGTCGAGATTCTTCACGAGGCGGGTCTGCCCAAGACGGCGCTTAACTTTGTCCCCGGTCCAGGCGGCACCGTTGGCGATGCGATTGTGTGTCATCCCAAGACGCGATTCATTTCGTTTACCGGGTCGCGGGAAGTGGGCACCGGTATTTTCGAGAAGGCTGCCAAGGTCCGCGAGGGGCAGATTTGGTTGAAGCGGACCGTCCTGGAGATGGGCGGGAAGGACTGCATCGTCGTTGACGAAACGGCTGACCTCGACGAAGCGGCCGCGGGCGTTGTGGCGGCAGCGTTTGGTTTTCAAGGGCAGAAGTGCTCCGCGTGTAGTCGCCTGATCGCGCATGAAGAGATTTACGACGCGTTGATCGAGAAGGTGGTCGCGGGTGCGAAGCTGTTGACGATTGGCGATACGACGGGCGAAGAGAATCTGTCGATGGGGGCGGTCATCGATCAAAACGCCTACGATAAGATCAACGAGTATATTGCGATCGGCAAGAGCGAAGGGAAGGTCGTACTCGAGGGCGGGAAGGTTCCGGGCAAGGGATACTTTGTGGCTCCGACGATTATCAAAGACATCGCTCCCGATGCGCGTCTCGCGCAGGAGGAGATTTTCGGCCCGGTGCTCGCGGTGATTAAAGCGAACGGGTTCGATGAGGCACTTGATATTGCCAACGGGACGGAGTACGGGTTGACGGGTGCCCTTTTCTCGAAGCATCGCTTCCGGTTGGAGCGGGCGCGGCAGGAGTTCCACGTCGGGAATCTGTATTTCAATCGCAAGTGTACGGGCGCTCTTGTTGACGTTCAGCCCTTTGGCG
>JAJRUK010000182.1 GCA_024277835.1 Planctomycetota bacterium
GGTACAAGTGCGTCCCTTCTTCGGTTTGTTTACGTGAAGGAAGTGCAGGTTCTGCGTGCCGTTACGGAACGCGGTTTCATCCTCGACCTGAGCTTCTTCAAAGGCCTCGACGTCATGACAGGAAAAGCAGATTGCGTAGATGTCCTCGGCAAACGGGGAGTAAAACGTCGTCGGAAACGCCTCCGTCAGTAGGCGCGCATGCTCACCGCCATGCGGCGTGTGACAAGCGGTGCATTCACCGTCTTGCACTGGCCCATGAAGATGCGTGTTGTTCTTGAGCTGCTCGCCGATACTCGCGAACACGCGCGAGCCGGACTTGATCTCTTTCCCGTGACAGGACAGGCAGGTCTTTACGTTCGTATCGCGCATCAGCGACGCATACTTCGAGGCGTGAGGGACGTGGCAATTCGTGCAACCGTTACCGGTCGTCACCGCGGAATGCTTGTAGGTTGCCTCATCGACCTGGTCGGCGATGTCATCGTGGCAGTCGAGACAAAGCGCCGGGGACGGTTGCGACAACATCATCTTGTGCTTGCCGCCGTGGGGAGAATGGCAGGCGGTGCAGGAATCTTCAACGGGGCTGTGCTTGCTGGTCGCGTCAGCCAGGTCGTCTTCGACGTCGTCGTGACATTCAAAACAAAGATCGTTTCCGGCGGTCGTCAATAGAGCGCCGTGCTCGGACGCATGCGGTTGGTGGCAAACCGTACAGTCCCCCGCCGCGACCGGTCCGTGCAGAAACTCAAAATCATCGGTCACTTCTTCGTGGCATTCGTTACACAGATCGCCGACCGAGTCTGAAGTCAACAGCGCAGCCGTGTCGGACGAGTGCGGATTGTGGCAGGTGATGCAATCGCCGCTTGCGACGGCCTCGTGAATGTGTTTGCCCTCGAACTCGTCATGACAATCAGTGCAAAGCTCGTTTCCCTGATAGGGGTACTTGAAGGCATGGATCGTTGGGTTTTCCTGCTCGTGGCATGTGTCGCAGGCGTCGCCTTCGAGCGGTGCGTGCAGTGTTTTCCGCTTCGTCAACCCGCCATGACAGGCCATGTCCGAGCAACTGCGATCCTTGAAGGCCTCGGGCGAAGGCGGCGCTGCCGGCGTCGATGAATCGTAGGCTATGGATACGAGCACGATCAAAACGAAACGCCACGCCCGCGACGATCGGATGGTGGTGCACTGCTGGTTCATACTTCCGCGCGCTCCTCATACGAAGAGGGTCTATTGGGGGTACTCGCTCGGTTTGTTTTCAGGTCGTCCAGCTTTCGGTAGAGACTGGACAATCCGATTCCGAGGACTCGGGCAGCTTCGTGCTTCCGATTGCCGACGGAGGCAAGGACTGCGGAAATATGCTGACGCTCAAACGCGCGGGTCGCTGTGCGGAGATCCGTGGTGACGGTCGGCGTATAGTGATCGCCACTTTGCGCGAGATCGAGCATGTCCGCCGTGATGTCTCCGCCATTCGCAAGCAACATCGCTCGCCTGATGATCGCTTCAAGCTCCCGGACGTTGCCAGGCCACGAGTAGCCTCTCAGAGAGTTGATCGCGTTGCCCGCGAGCTGAGGACATCGCCCGTGAACCTCGCCGCTGACCCGCTCCAACAGGTAAACGACAAGTGGCTGGATGTCTTCGACGCGGTCGCGCAGTGGTGGCACCCTTAGAAGTGTCGTCTGGAGACAATTTAACAAGTCCGGATTAAAAACTCCCTCGCCAACGCGCCTCGCTAGGTCGGCGCGGGTTGCTGCAATCACCCGCGTGCGTTCGGAGTCCGCTTTCTCTTGGCTGCAATCGCCGCCCTCGATGGCACGAAGCAATTCCGCCTGGTTTTCGAGTGAAACGTCGCTGATCTCGCCGAAAAACAACGTGCCACCGGCAGCCTCTTCAATGAACAGAGATCGACCGTTTTCACTGGGCGGAAGAAACGCTTGGTATCGTCCGCCACTCGCCACAACAAAGGGTCGATCGAAACTGTCGCCTGCGTGGTGTATCGAGCGTGCGATGTCTTCCTTTCGGGTTCCGCGTTCACCCGAGATGAGGACATGCTCTCTCGATTGGCCAAGTTCGTCGATTCGGTTTGTTACATAGCGTACCGCTGCAGATGTTCCGATCGTGGCGATCGGTTCAAAGCGGTATTTGACCATTTCGCGCAGCGCCTTGTTTTCCTTCGCAAGCACCGCACCGGCCAGCGCGCGTTCGGTTCGGAAGGCGAGGTCATCGGGATTGATCGGTTTACATATGAAATCGCGAGCACCCTTCTTCATGGATTCGACGGCGCTTTCGATCTCATCGCGATCGGCGATGACGATGACCGCAACGTGTGGTGCCATATCAACGACTTGGTCGATCAAGTTCATTCCGCCTTGGCCTGGCATTCGTAGATCGGTGATCAGCACACTTGCCGATGGGTCTTGAAGCGCCTGAAGTGCTTCGACCCCGTCGGTGCAAACAATCGCGTCGAAGTCTCGGTCAACGAGAAGACTCCGCGCGAAATCCTCGTGCCCCCCCGTTTCTTCCGTCGCGAGCACGACCATCGCCTTTCTCATAACGCCATCCTTGCAGCCCCCGCCAGGGAACGCCCGTTATCACACGGCACGCGCTGTACAGTTTCGGGAAATTCCAGGCACGATGAGCCTCGTCCAGCACCCTCGATGAAAGCGTGCTGCGGGAAGCGGTCCACGACTGGTCACCCGGCAGGTCGCGTGCGATTTTCTCTAGGGCACATCGCGTGCCGCGTCCTCAACGGGCAATTATGACCCCGATGTGAGGCGGTGTTTTGTGAACGGAACGCGAATTGCTGGGCTGAGAGTGGCGGAGACTGGCACCCGCCGATTTTGATGAGAGGATCATTGTGAAAGGACGACAGAAATTTCGTGGGATGCGCGCGTTGATGTTGGGCTTGGTCTTAACGCTGCCGCTTTGTATGGGCGGATGCCCCGAGTTCCGAAACGAATCGGTTGACGCCATCGAGACAGCCTCACGAGGTCTCATCGACGCCGCGCTGAATCTCTTCTTTGAACAGCTCCGCACTGACCGCACTTCTTAGAATCCGGCAGCGACTGCACTGCGGATTCCATCGAGCGCTCACGGGCGTAGGGACACGATTCCGGTCGCGCGCTGCATCAGAAGGAGCATGGGATCGTCGTGCTCTCATGCCCTACCATCCTATCGCAATCACAAGATTTTCTATGACCGCCCAGGCGACACGGCGAGGTTCGCCCCGGCTGCGCGGTCGAATCACGCGCATCGTTTTGGCATGGAAAATGCTCCTCAAGTAACTGTCGAGGCAGGGGTCGGGTCGTACGAACCCGCCTTTGCATCCTGCGCTGGCGGCTATGCTCGTGCAGGATATCGGGCCTGAGCCGGAATCGCCTATTGGGAGCCTGAACCATGCAGACAGCGACAAAACCCTTCCTGCGTCCGATTCTCCACTCGGTAGGTTCCCTTTGGTTTGGGGCGGTGCTTCTCATCGTGGTCCTGCTCGCGATGGCCTGCGGTACGATTTTTGAGTCACAGCAAGGCACTGAGCAGGCGCTCTGGGTGTTCTATCGAGCGTGGTGGTTCAAAGCTCTTCTGGGTCTACTCGCGCTTAACATTCTCGCATCTATCCTGGTTCGATACCCGTTTTCACTCGCGAAGGCGGGGTTCTTGCTTACGCACGGGTCGATCCTGTTGCTCCTGGGTGGTGCGGTGATTACGCAGTTCTGGGGCATCGATGGTCAGCTTGGATTTGCGGAAGGCGAAACGATCAGCACGTTCGCCGTCGGGGAAAATGTTGTCGAAATAACCAACACTCGTACGGGCGAGAAGAAGTCGATCGATTTGCGTTCCGCGCTGGGGTCGGGTTTCAGCTCGGTTGACGACATTGACGCTTAATCACCTACGTTCGGCGATCTAACGTTCAGCGCCAGTCGCTTTTTCCCGGACACCGACTACCAGGAACTCATCGAAGAGGGTGACGCGGGCGATCCGCGCACGATCCCTGCGATCCGGGTGGGGTTTGGTGATGAGGGTGCTTATGAGCCTTCGTGGTTAATGCTCGGGCGCCCGAAACGCGTTGGCGTTGCGACGGGACTCTACCGGATGATCGGCGACGAGGAGCTTACGCGACTCATCGCGAGCGAATCGCCGGATCGCGGTCCGACGCTTGGGATGGTCGAGATTGACTATGCAGGCGATACGTTTGAAATCGACGTGGCAAAAGCCATGAAAACACCGCTCCGGGTCAGCGACACCAACGCCTTCGTTGAGGTGTTGCGATACATTCCCCACGCCAACGTCGAGCCAGGCGGCGAGGTCGTAAGCGTCTCGCCCGATCCAATCAATCCAGCGGTCGAAGTCGTGGTCTCGATTGGCGAAAAGACCCACACGCAGATTGCATTCGCGCGGTTCCCCGGATTTAAGTCGCAGCATGGCGGCGGTGACGACGCGGACTTCGACGTTCGCTATGTGCTGCCAAAAACGCTCGAACCGCGCGCCCCGATCGAAGTATTCCGAAATGGCGATGGCAAGTTGTTCGTTCGATTCGCGTGGCAAGGGACAAGCCCGGTCACGCAACGGGTTGTCGTCGGCGAACCCATTGAAACACCATGGCCAGGGAAAACGCTGGTCGTTCAGGATGTTTTGGAGCACGCCCGCGTCGAGAAACAGCTCGCCGAAGTGTCGCCCGTTCGAGATAACCGCATCCCAGCGATTCGTATCGTCGCGAGCGGACCTTCCGGCGAAAAATCGACATGGGTTCGCCGCCGGATGCCGTCCGAGATGAAAATTGATGGCACACCGTTCCGCCTGTCGTTTGGCGATCGGATCGTCCCGCTGGCGTTCAAGGTAACGCTCGACCGGTTTCGCGTCCGCTACTATCCCGGCACCCGTCGTCCGCGATCGTTTGAAAGTCAGATTACGTTCACAGACCCATCGTCAGGTCTTTCGCAGGCTCGGATCATCAGCATGAATCATCCGACCTCGTTCGGCGGATACACGCTCTATCAATCGAGCTACGCGATGAATCCGGGCGAACCCGCGATCAGTTATTTGAGCATCGCACGCGATCCTGGCGTGCCCTTCGTCTTCGCGGGGTACATCGGGACGATGATCGGAATGTTGCTCGTTCTCATCACACGTGCAAAGCAACAGAAACAGCGTTCGGCCAATCGCCTCGCAGTCGCCGGCGATCATCAAGCGCAACACAGCGCGACGAGGTCACCACGGTCACAGAGAGAGTCCGTGTTGGTCAGCCCCGGACAAGGGGTGTACCAAAAAGGAGTAACCGGAAATGGCAACGGTGAAATTAATTTGCTTGGTCGCGCCGCTCCTTGTCAGCGCTAGCGACCTTCCCCCGATCCCGGCAGGGTTGGACACATCCGTCGTCCGTGCGATTCCGATGCAGGACGACGGTCGCTGGCCACCGTTGGACACGGTGGCAAGAACCCTTGTCTGGTCTGTCACGGGCGACGAAACGTTCGCCGGGTATGATCCGGTCGCGCTGACACTCGCGTGGAGCTTTGACTCGGCTGCGTGGCGGAATGCGCCGCTCATTCGCATCGCCAATGCTGAATTGCGACACGAGCTACAGCTTCCCGCAGACAAGACCGCGTTTTCGTTTCTTGAGTTGACAAGTCATCGCCCCCTTCATGCGCTTGTAGATGAACTGCGCTCTGCTCCCAAGGGCGGCAAGCCCAATCCGCTGGAAAAAAAAGTCGCGGACATTCATGAAAAGCTGTTGACGTTGCAGTCTGTCTTCAGCGGTCGTGCGCTGCACATGATCCCCGACCCCACCGATCCGGTCGGCGCGTGGACCCCCATCTCTGCTGCCCCCCATGGGCCTGAGTATGGCAAGGTTCGCGATGCCTGGGACGCGATGGCAGCCGCTTATACCGCCGGCGATACCAAAGCGTTTGCAACGGCGTCGGCGCGATTGGCTTCTGATCTCAAGTCGTTGCCAACTGCCTATCGCCCCGCTAGTAAGTTATTGGCGACAGAGATTCATTATAACACGCTGAATCCGTTTCGTAGCGGATGGGAGCTGATGCTCATCGCCACGATCTTCTCGCTCGCGTCGTTGCTAACGCATAAGCGTTGGCTGGACATTCTTTCGATCGTGGGGATGGTCGCCGGGTTCCTGGCGGTCAGTTACGGGTTGTGGCTTCGATGGCAGATCGCCGGGAGGATCCCGGCATCCAATATGTTCGAGTCCCTACTGTTTCTCAGTTGGGGTATGGGCGCGTTTGCGGTCGTGGGGATGTTTCTGATTCGTCATCGAGTGGTCCCGCTGACCGCGTCGGCGATGGGTGCGGTCGCGCTGATGCTCGCGGACCTGTTGCCGATGAACCACTTCATTCGACCGATTCCGCCGGTGCTTGCGGACACCGTTTGGATGTCGATTCATGTCCCGGTCATTATGGTATCGTACTCCGTCTTGGCGCTGGGCGTCTTAATCGCACACGCACAACTATTCACGATGGCCGCGTTCCCTCGCAAACATTCCGTGCATGCCTCGCTCGATCAATGGCATACCTGGTACATCCACGTTGGGTCGTTTCTCTTGTTCGCCGGTATCGCGACCGGCAGCATGTGGGCGGCGTCCTCGTGGGGTCGATACTGGGGTTGGGATCCGAAGGAAGTGTGGTCTCTAGTTGCGCTTCTGGGATACCTCGCCATCTTGCACGTTCGGATCAATACAGAAGCGATACCGCGCTGGGCCTATGCAATCGGCGCACTCCTCGCTGTCGCGACATTCGCGTTGATTGTCCTGAATTTCGCACCGTATAGCTCAGCCAAGCTCTTCGCACTGATCGCCGTCTTCGTTGCGGGAGGACTGTTCGTGGTCGTTCACGGCCAGTTCGCCACTGCACTCAAGAGCGTGCTCGCGTTCTGGTTAATCATCATGACGTATGTCGGCGTGAACTACGTACTGGGAACCGGTTTGCACAGCTACGGTTTTGGAACCGGTGCGGTTGCGAAGCACATGTTCCAGGCGGGTGGGACCGACTTGCTGCTGGTCCTGCTCTGCACGATCGTTTACGTTTGGCGGCGACAGGCGTCCGATCCAGCTCCAACCGATCGCTCCCTGGTCGTACTCAACTAAAGGAACGCTCGCTCAAGTGGTGCGTGCAACCCCCTTCAATCCCCCCTTAGTAAGGGGGACGGAAGACTACGCTCGTACGATGGGCCATCACATGTTATCAAAGAACGATCACTCAATTGCCCTGAGCCGCAGTCTTTAGCCTGCGCGGACTCTCGGCGATCAAGGATTGTCGCTACTCCATGACGCTCCGCGAGACGTGTCAATGCGACAGGCGCACCGGACTTCGTTCGCCAATCACCTCGCCAATAGTCAGCGAACCGATTTGTCGTGCGAATCACGCGAGCCAATGTCACCACGGACGTCATGCTCAACGAACTCGCCGGATCTGTCGAATTTGCCTCTTCCCGCCGATGTTCTGGATCGCCGCGCCGGACCCGGGTCCGTAGTCTTCATTGCGATGATCCTCGCCGTGACAGGTCAAGGTGCAGCTTCCGGCGAATCTTCCGAGGTCGCGAAACTCCAGTCGGCCCCCGTGCATGCTTGGTCGCACAATCTGCGTATCAAAATTGATCAAGTGCGTATGATCCGAACCGACAGACTGCAAGGTGCTCACACCGTGCGGGTCGTGGCAGGCGGAGCACGGCGCTCGCTCTTCGACAATATGCTTACGATGTTCGGAGAAGCTTTCATCCGAAAGAATACTCGCCCGACGGTGACACTTGTAGCACAATGAGTACGCGTTGTCGGATTCTACCGTCTGGTCCGTAATAGAATAATTGCGTTCGAGCAGGTAGTCGAAAGTCGAACCGTGCGGACCATCCGGACCAACACCGCCCGCGCGTGGACCTGCGTCATTATTATGGCAATCCGTACAACGGATCAACGTTCCCTGGGCCATGCTGGGGATCAGGCTGATCGTATCGGTACTCGGTGAACTGGTGACCACCGGATGAAAACTCGGATTGGTCGCACTGAACTTCAATCGGAAATTGCTTTGCTGCGCTAGTCGCTGGACGGTACTGCTGATGCTTTGGTTGTTATCGCCGTGGCAACGAAAGCAGACCTCATATTCGTTCGACGCTGTGAGCAGTTGGCTACCGCCCGCGGCGACCCCGCTTACATAGTCCATCGTGCTTCCGATTGGTGTGTAACCCGA
The DNA here is from genome assembly GCA_024277835.1 of Planctomycetota bacterium. Lineage (GTDB taxonomy): Bacteria > Planctomycetota > Phycisphaerae > UBA1845 > UBA1845 > JAJRUK01. The sequence goes on from JAJRUK010000182.1 coordinate 8,175, forward strand.
AGTTTGAGAAACGGGGCGAATCGCGTGCGGGTTGTGGCAGTCGCTGCATTCGACGTGATTGTTTCCGAGCGTATCGCTCTCGGTGGGGTCATGCAGGCCTTGATAGCGGCGCGGGTCGTGTCCGCCCGGTTTGTCGAGTTCTGCACGCATGTTGGTGCGAGCGACGGATCCGTCGTGACACGCCAGGCAGTTTTCTTCCTCCGCGGTGTTGATCAGTAGCCGGGCATGTCCACTTGCCGTATGCGGTCGATGGCAACTACGACAAGCGTCCGCGGCGACAGTCGAATGAGGCCACTGCGCCTGCATTGCGCCCGCGACGCTCGCGTCTGAATTGCGATGAGAACTGGCCGTCCACCCGTTCATTGCGTGGCAGGACGTACACAGGTTGCCGTAAGTGTCGTCTTTGACGAGGAAATTGCCGAATGTGTTACGATGCGGGTCGTGGCAGGACGTGCATTGAAGTTGGCCATCGGCATCGAGTCGGATTTCGGGCGGCAATGCACCGGGTGTTACCAGTTGTCGGTCGGCGGCTGCAAGACCTGAGCTGTAGGTGAAGCTAATCGGGTGGTCGTCGGAGAGGTCGGTCCCGAGATTGGTCGACCCGGGTGGAACGAAGTCAGACCCGACCATCTGAATCTGGTTCGGACGACTCAGAATGTTGCCAAGCGCGATCGTTCCGTCGTGACAACTTAAGCATAACTTGCTCGACCCTGTTGGCTGACCCGTGTTTGCGTCGAGCGTAGAAGATTTGTAAATCTGATAGTTCGAGACAGCAATCTCTCGGTTCCAGAGAGGTCGAACGCCCGCCGTCGAATGCGGGGCATGACAGAAAATACATACCTGCGGTTCGCTGGCGGCGCGAATCCCGCCCGGACCACCCGCAGACAGATTGTGAACGGTGTCGGCTACATAGCCCTGGGCGCTTGCGGGTCTGACGTTAAGTAAAGCGTTCAACGCGCAGACCACAAGCGCAACGCGCAGCCATCGCACATGCAAGCGGGATCGTCCAATCATGCTGACCTTTACGTTCTTGGTCTCGCGATCCACTGTCAGGTGTTGGTGATCGCCTTTGTCCTGTTTCATCTCTCACTTAGCCCCCATGTTCGGATCGGTTGCAATTCTGCCGACGTAGTCGAATACCTGGATTCGTCTGTTGTAGACGTCGCTAATCCAAATCCTGTCATTGCGATCAATCTGGATACCCGAGGGCAGCCAGAACTCACCCGGTCCGGTCCCTTCGTCTCCAAAGAAGAGCAGAAGGTTTCCTTTTCGATCAAAGACCTGCACGTTTTCAAAGCGACCATCGACGACGTAAACATGACCGTCGCTATCGATCGCAACCCCCTTCGGAAGCGCCAAACTCCCGGGCGCGTCGCCAGCGGCTCCAAAACTCGTGATCGGTTCTCCCAAACGAGAGATTTGCTGGATGCGGTGGTTGCCGGTATCAACGACCCAGAACGTATCGCCATCAGGTTCTAAATCGAGCGGGAAATTGAATTCGCCCAAAGCCGATCCACGCTTCCCGATGATGCGTTTGAGGCTTCCGACGACGTCAAAGACTTTGATATCATGGGACGCACTATCCACGACAAACAGCTCGTCGTATCGGGCGTCATAATAAAGCGCCACGGGGCGCTGCACGGTGTCAGCTACGGGCAACTCGCGTAGAAGCGTCCCGGTATTGGCGGAAATATGAAAAACAGCCCCCGTTTCGGAATCACAAACGAAGATCGTACCATCCGGTCCCTCAGCGAACCCAACGGGTGTCGCAAGTCGAGTCCCGCCAAGCGATGTGACTCGCAGATACTTGCGCTGTTTGAGGTCGAATCGATGCAGACAACCGCCGCCCGGGTCAGCGATCCAGACGACGTGGCTTAACGGCAATGATAGCGATGCCCGCGGACTGCTCAGTAAATCAGGATCTTTCGCACCGACAAACAACTCGCCAAGCGCCTGCCCGAAGGTGCGGGACGGTTTGAGGTCTTCAGATGAGGTGAGTTGCCCGACGTATAGAACCTTCGCCGGAAGCGGTCTCGGAGGCCAGGCGATTGCAGGGTCGGACGGTGCGAAGACCGGTCCGCGCGGTTGCTGACAACCCCAAAGACAACACGCCGCAGCGAGACTCGCGACAAGTATGCAAGTGAAGTGACGTATGCTTTGTTTTCGAGTTGAAAGCCGGTCTGCCATACTCAAAACCTCCGGCGGAATTGTACGATCAGCGCACTAGACACCTGATCGGCGAAGTCATCGTTGAACGTCGCATACCGGTAGTCTACCTTAATTTCGGTCCGGCGGATGGTCCACTCAAGCCCGAGGTCGATCTCAATGCCATCATTGTCGGTACTCAATGTGTCTTTCTCCTGACGGTAACGAATGGCGGTCTCAATGTTGAGATTCTTACTCACCGGGCGCTCATACTGACCCTCGATCGTCATAAGACGCGTCGTTCGGGCACCGAGACCGGTGAATTCCACATCGGACCAATTGGCACTCAGTCCCAACGTCGCCCCGGAGGGATATCGCCGCGTGTAGTCAAGCCCGAAACGCAGCGACACAAACGGGCTAACTGTTGAGTCGTGTCGTTCGTATTCCGCGTCGAGTCTGAGTTTTCCGCGCCGATACTCGACGCCAAGGATGTCGGCCGTGATGTTGTCGGGCGTGACTCCGACCGCACTGGCGGGCGTAAGGGTCTGCGTTTGCCTCAGAGATCGGTAGTAAGGCGTCAGTCCGAACTTGAACTCCTGACGGATACTGAAAGCTTGCGCGGTGGTGTTAAAGTCATAGTCGCCGCCGATTTGGAATCGATACGAAAGCAGCACTGTTTGACCGTCAAGGATGCGCCCGGTGAAGATACGCTCAATCTCAACGCGATCACCGATCGGACGCAAGCGATAATCCCGACCGCTGACGTACTGTTCTGTTCGATCTTCGCGAAGAACCCGGATCGATCCGAGTTCGATGCTTCGATCGGTCAGGATGATCGGTTCGGGGTCTCGAAAGGTTTGGGCTTCGTCGATCACCTCAAATGCCTGCGTGCCACCCGATACGCTCTGATTGTCTTGACTAAAACGGTAGTCCAGCCGCAGAACGCCCCACGCATTGTGGCGGAAGTACCGAAAGTCCGCGGTCAGACCGCGACGAGTATAGTCGAGTCCGGATTCAAACTTCTGGTTCTCAGCGTAGACTCGAATGCGCGACTTTAGATTGTCGTAGAGCTGATGGTCGATCGCCGCCGCGACCCGCACGGTTTTTTCGTTGACAGATTCACCTCCGGCGATGCTGCCCTGTTTCCGTTCAAACGCCAGAAGCTCGTACGTCGTCGAGAGCTTTTTTCGGTGCTTAAGAAACAGGATTTGCCGCCATTCCGTTCGCTTGGTTGCGAAAGTGCCCGCCTGGTCGAGAAGAAGAAGCTCCGAGTTCAGGCGGTGCTCGTGTTCTTTTCCGAATTCCAGCGTGTGGGTCAGCCGCGTCTCATTGAGATCGTACTTAAAGTCGAACGGCTTTTCCTGGATCGATTCTCGGTCAAAGCTCAGTTTGATCTCGTTATGCTTGTTGAAAATGTAGCTAATCGTCGCGCTGAAGGTCTCACTTCTGCGCCCACCGGGTTGCTCGCCAGCGCTCAGGAACGGATCCAGATCGACCGTATTGAGGTCATATTGAATGCTGATCGGCGTGGTCTCATGGATGTACTGCCACGCCAAACCGTATGCCGTCGTGGCCGCCTGGAGTGTGCTTCGGAAGGGGCGTGGTTCGAGCGTCCGCCCGCGTCTCGCGTAGAAAGAGAGCGGGTAAGGTTTACGCTGTAGAAACGTTCCGCTGGCGTCGAATTCGAGAATCTCACCGGTATCCTGACTGCTTTCGGTAGTTGTCCCAAACACTTGATCGAATTGGGCTTGCCGCATTCCGAGTACCGCCCCGACGGAGAACTCAAGCAACGTCGGATGGTAAACGTATCCGTCAGACTCAATCGTGACGGACTCTTCCAGGATCGTCTCCTCAAAGGTCTCTCGAAGCGTACCGCTGCTGTTGGGCTTGCGATCCAGCGAGCGTTGCCTGACGAGCACGTCGAAGTGTCCGCGTCGATTGAAGAGCACGACGTTGCGGGCAGATGGGTTGCGCCGTCCAGCCTGCTGACAACCGGAAGCGGA
>JAJRUK010000183.1 GCA_024277835.1 Planctomycetota bacterium
TCGGAGGTCTAGTCGATTGCCCTGTCATCGCCTTGCCGACCAGCATCGGATACGGCGCGAGCTTTCACGGACTCGCAGCGCTCCTCGCGATGCTCAACACGTGCGCGTCGGGCGTGACGGTGGTCAACATTGATAACGGATTCGGCGCTGGGTACACCGCGTCGCTCATCAATCGGCGATTTGGTACAGCGTAGAGATTGGCGAAGCACATGACGGACGATTTGATCGTTACCCGCGAAGTCGCAGCCCTTCCGCTGCGAGCCGATGACGCCCACAAAGGCGACGTCGGGCGCGTCGTCGTGATCGGCGGAAGTTACGGCGAAACGGTCATGGTGGGAGCACCCGCACTCGCCGCCAACGCAGCATTTCGCGCCGGCGCGGGGCTTGTCCGGCTTGTCGTACCGCATGAACTGCGCGTATCCGCTGGGATTCTTGCGCCGTGCGCGACCATGCAGAGCTTGCCTGAATCCTCCGAAGAGCTACTCAGCATCGCCCATGATTTCAGCGCGGATGTGGTAGCGATCGGACCCGGGTTGGGGACGTCGCTCGATGCGAACGTCATCGCAGAATTCCTTGCCGGCTTTGCTGGACCGGTCGTCGTTGATGCCGACGCCCTCAATCAGATAGCGACGATTGGTTCCTTGAACACCCCGGTCCCCCACCGCGTCGTCTTCACGCCTCATCCCGGCGAGGCAAGGCGACTCCTCGCAACCGAAGACGACGATCCCATGACCGACACCGGACCCGATGGTCGCCGCGACATGGCGTGCTCGCTTGTGGAAAAGTTCGGTTGTACCGTCGTCTTGAAAGGCCAAGGGACGATCGTCACCAACGGCGACCGCATTTACACCAACCACACAGGAAACCCAGGCATGGCCACCGCCGGAACCGGCGACGTCCTCACCGGATTGATCGCCGGATTGATCGGCCAAAAACTCGAACCCGTCGAAGCGGCCATTCTGGGGACGTATCTGCACGGGCTTGCGGGCGACTTCGCCTCGGAAGAACTCGGGCGATGGTCGATGACCGCAACCGACGTCCTGGACTACCTGCCCGAAGCCTTCGGCGACTACGGAGCGTCGCAAGACGAATAACCCCCCGACCCCAACAACACCTCGAACCCCGACCGCCCCCCACCTACCGACGCCCGATGATCGATTGACCGGAAGACTTAATACCCTTCACCGCGGATGCAAGACCTTCTCGGTTGGGAGCGAACTCCATGGCCGTGTCGTAATGCACCTTGTCCGCCTCGATCAATTCCACCAGCGAACTCGTGAACGATCGCATCCCCTCCTGCTCACTTTGCGCTATAATAGCAGGGATATCGCCGTCTTCCTCGTTCGTGATTTTATCGCGAACGGTGGCATTTTTAATCAGCACTTCCGTCGCAGGAAACTGCGATCCTTCGACAGCGCCGGGAACCAATCGCTGACACATAATGGCACGCAAGCTGTTTGCTAGAGACGATCGAACGAAACTATGTTCGTTTCTCGGAAAGAATTCAAGGATACGCGAAAACGTCTGCTGCGCGTCGGACACGTGAAGCGAACCCAATACCAGATGGCCCGTCTCCGCCGCCTGCAGGGCTGCACTCATCGTCTCCTTGTCTCGAAGCTCGCCAATGAGGATGACGTCGGGATCCTGACGCACGACCGAGCGCAGGGCTTCAGAAAAATCCGGCACGTCCAGACCAATCTCGCGCTGCGAAACGATCGACTTGACCGGCTCAAAGACATACTCAATAGGATCCTCAATCGTGATGATATGACAGCTCCGCTGCTCGTTGATATGTTGAACGAGCGCAGCAAGCGTGCTGCTTTTTCCAGAACCCGTCACGCCGCTGACCAAGACCAAACCATCATGCGTCTTCAAAATGGTATCGTTATAGATCGGTGGAAGATTCAACTCCTCGAAGCTGGGAATCTTGTTCTGAACCCGCCGCACCGATGCGTTCATATTCCCCGTGGATCGATAGATGTTGATACGATAACGGTCACCGGAGCGACCATGAATCGAAAAGTCAAGCGACCCGTTACGCTCATATTCCTCGCGCCGAGCTTCCGAAATCATCGGCAGAAACATCTGCTCTACGAATTCCGCCGTCGGAGGCGCGGCCATGTCCAGCTTACGCAGCGTCTTTGCAAGACGATAGTAAGGAGGATAGCCCACTTTGATGTGCATGTCGGAAGCACCATGCTGCGTCATTCCGGCGAGGAGCTTTTCAATCGTTTCAGTCGGTGAAGTATCGTTTTCTGCCACGTTCTTTACTCCATGAGGTATTCGGGCGTATGCGTGCGGTCATAATGTTTAGACCAAAAACAACGCAACCACGCTCGCCACCGTCGCGACAGCAGCAAGCACAAACGCGGCGGTCGCAAAGGTCGAAAGTCGCTTGGTCTGTTGCTGCAGGATCGCCGCGAGCCTCTCATCGCGAGCGGCTTGGTCCCACCGAATTTTCTCGATCGCGCGACCGGTAGCACTCGTCGCTTCGCCAACCTGCGACATGCTTTCACGAAAACCGTCAAGCGTGCCAACGACCTTGGCAGTCGTCTCGCGAGACTCTTCGAGATGACGCGCGATCGCAACCATCGTCTCGCGCTGTGCATCGGCAATCTGCGGTAGCTGCGCGATGTTCTCCTCCAACCGGCGAAGACCTGCGCCGTCTGTTGCGAGCTGATCCTTGATCGCACCGAGCGCGTCAAGCTGAGCGCGCGTCGCATCGGGAACATACGAAAGGCTCGCGGCGAGGCTATCCAGTGACCCAGCCATCCGTTCTGCCCGATCGCGCTGATCGCCGAGGTGTGATTGCACCGACCCGATCAAATCGCCGACACGAGTGTACTCCGCCTCGAGGCGATCGAGTTGCGGGTTCGTCCGCGAACGGCGAAACAACGATGAACCCGGCGGTGCGGGCGTGGCCCGATCGCCGTCGTGGCCCGAAACGGATGGACTGGCGATTTGCGAATCACCGGCAGCGTCACTGCGACGACCGGAGACCGGCTTGAACCAGTTACCCACTTTTGTCCAGAGTTTCGTGCGTTCCATCGCCGCTTCCTCCCAGTTGCTCGCCCCGCCTCGCCAATGCTTACCACTGATGGAAGATTCTATCCACCGACGAACGTCCGATCAAACCGTGGATACCGAGTGGAGCATTGCGATAACGACCCTCACCAGCAAGCGTTTATGGAATGTCGGAGAATGTCGCACCCGCAACACTTACAAACTTGAGACGTACGGGCACATTCAGCCGCATCTCGTCTGTGTCAAAGTCGAAGCGGACGCGAGGGGAAAGGAGTGAGTCCCGCTACTTGGAAAAAAGTCGCCCGAGAAAGCCTTGGGCTGGTTCTGGGTCAACCTTTTCAGAACCTTTGCTGTGGCTGACGATCTTCCGCGCGATCTCGCGGATGGCAGAGCGAACCGGGCTGTTACGATCAAGGGCCGCAATGGGTTTTCCGACGTCGATTGAACGAGCGACAAACTCGAAATCATTGGGCACCACCGCCAGCGACTCTTTGTGAACAGTTTCCTCGACATCTTTGACGTCCAGACGCCCGGACCGACCGTCGCCACGATTCACAACGAACTCAATTCGATCATCAGGAATCCCGAGGCGACCCAGGGTATCGATCAACCGTTTCGCGTTACGAACGCTCGGAACCAATAGCTGAGTAACGACGACAACAAGGTCAGCCTGCCCAAGCGCCGCGATCGATCGGCCATCAATCTGCGTGGGGACGTCCACTACAACATTCTCAAACACCTCCGTCATGCGCTCGAGCATTTCGTGGACCAGCTCCGGAGTAACCGGTTCACACTGCTCGATGCTGTCAGGCCTTGAGAGCAATGAGATATTGTATGGAAGTTGGTGCATGGTCGAGTCGAGA
>JAJRUK010000184.1 GCA_024277835.1 Planctomycetota bacterium
AAGCTTTTCGGCGGCGGAAAGGCTGACATTATCTTAGAAGACCTCGATAACGCCCTTGAGTGCGGCATCGAGATCGTCGCTCAACCGCCCGGCAAAGACCTGCAGTCGATCTCACTAATGTCCGGTGGTGAAAAATCCATGACAGCGATCGCGCTTTTGATGAGCATCTCCCGCACGCGACCGGCCCCGTTTGCGTTCCTCGACGAGGTTGACGCAGCCCTCGATGAAGCGAACAACGACCGGTTTAACCGCATCATTCAAGAGTTCGTCAGCGAAGCTCAGTTCATGATCATCACGCACTCGAAGCGCACGATGGCGATCGCCGGTCGCCTATACGGGATCACGATGCAAGAGCCGGGTATCTCGACGCGTGTTAGCGTTCAACTCGGTGACGTTTCCGCCGCTTAGTGCACACTTCAGCCACTTGCAACGGGTAACCCCCCTCAATCCCCTCTGAGTACGAGGGGGACGATAGAACCGAGTTGTTTCGACGGGCGCGGATGTATTCAAATCTGTAGCGTCAAATCGGTGGGGGCGCATCCTGACGTCGATGGCGCATCCTGCTTTCGCTGCTGTCGAAAATCGTCAGCGATCGCGAAATAGCTTGCGAGACCCGCAAGCTGTTTGCTAGGATAGTGGTCTGAAGATTTCCCTTGTTTGTTACCTTCTGGGCTGGAGAGTTACCTAATGCGAAGTCCCATCACGCGACGAAACTGCACCGCCGTGCTCGGTTTGTTCATGATCGCGCCCGTTCTGGCGAAGACACCCGACGGCAAACTTGCTGCGAAAGGGTTGCATCGCGAATCACAACACAGCTCGGTTTCGCTTGACGGTGATCAGTTTGATCCGCAGCGACTCTTGTCCCACGTTGCTCTGCTTGCTCACGACGAGTTGGGCGGACGCGGGACCGGTTCGCACGGTATTGACCTGGCTGCGGGTTACATCGCGGGACAGTTCGCCGCAGCCGGGGTGCTTCCCGGTGGCCCGGATGACACCTATTTCCAAAACTACGATGTCGTCTTCGGCGGAACCATGTCGGATGCGACTGCGTTCTCATGCGCGAAGATCGACAAATCGTTCACCGCCGGCGAGGACTTTCTACCGTTTAGTTTCTCGTCGCCAGACGCCTTCAGCGGCGAAGTGGCGTTTGTCGGATATGGGGTCACCGCGCCCGACGAGAAGTACGACGACTACGCCGACTTCGATGTGAGCGGGAAGGTTGCACTCATGATTCGCCGCGAGCCTGAGTTTCTTTCTCCTGATGGCGGAGCGACTTCGCACGCCACCTTCGAGAGCAAAATGAAGCTCGCGAAAGAGCACGGGGCGGTGGCAGTCCTTATCGCCAACCGGGACGACGGCGACGACGCAGATCAACTCCGCCGATTCCGTCCGCGCGGTGCGACCTACGACCTGCCCGCGATCCATGTGACGCGGAAACTCGCCAACGCCCTCTTGGAAGAGGCGAATTTGCCCACGATCACGAAGTTGCAAGCACAGATCGAAGAGAGCAAGACCTCGGTTTCCAAAACGATGAAAGGGGTTGTTGTTGACGGAACCGTGGCGTACGACCTTGAAACGAAACTCGGAAGAAACGTCATTGGCCTATTGCCCGGCGACGGGGCCGATGCGGATAAGTACATCGTCATCGGCGGACACTACGACCATCTCGGTACGCGTGGCGGAGATATTTATAACGGCGCAGACGACAACGCCTCAGGAACGGCGGGGGTCATTGAGCTGGCTCGCAAATTCGCCCAGGCTTCTCATCGCAACCGTAGCATCCTCTTCATGGCCTACGCCGGTGAAGAGATGGGCCTATTGGGTAGCAAGCATTATGTCTCGGACCCGACCGTCCCGCTCGATGACATTGTCGCGATGATCAACATGGACATGATCGGCAAGCTCAAGCAAAACGGCGACGGAAAGCGGTTGACGGTTCATGGACTCGGCACGGGAAGCTCGTTTAAGGGCTTGGTTGAAAAACACGCGGCGGATGCGGGTCTGACTTACGACGCCGACGACAGCGCGCGAGGCCCAAGCGACCACGCATCGTTCTACGAAGGTGGCGTTCCCGCATTGTTCTTTTTCACCGGCGTTCACGAGGACTATCACCAACCCGGCGACGATACGGACAAGGTCGATTTCGAGGGGGCAGCCCGCATTCTTGGGCTTGTTAAGAATGTCGCTTCGGACCTGGTGAATGCTGAGGCTGGCCCTGTTTTCGCGAAAGTTGATCATCGGGCCATCATCAAGTTCGGTCGACGTGGTGGCCCGCCGCGCGTGGTGATGGGCATCATGCCAGATATGGAAGATTCCGGCGAAGGCGGATGGCGCATCGCGCGGGTCTTCCCGGAGAGTGGTGCATTGGAAGCGGGCATGAAATCCGGCGACCGCATCATCAAAATTGAGGGCGAAACGATCGGCGGTTTGCAGGACTATCGCAAAGTCATCAAAGGTAAGAAGCCCGGCGACGTGATCGTGGTCACGGTGCGCCGGGGCGATGAACAGCTTGACCTTTCAGTCAAACTAAGCGCCGGTTAGTGATCGCAGCGGCCGGGCTACAGCACGTAACCGTCAACTCTGGCAGGCCTTCTCTTCCGTCCACCCTTTACCAAGGGGGGGGCCGAGCTATTTGCGAGTTAGAAGCTCTAAAAGTCGGCGTCGGATAAGCCTACGTTGAGCGTGATGTTCTTGGAAACGTATTGCCCCAGAAGCTCGCTGCCTTTGTCGTCCGCGTAGGCATAACAACCGACAGGCAAAAGCCACTCGCGATCGATGTAGATCAACAGCAACCGATCGGGATATGGCTTGTCCTCGACCGTAAACGGCAGGCGACGCTCCAGCACATACGTCTCACGCCCGTTAAGATCGGCGATCCCCAGGTAGTCCAGCGAGTACCCCGGTTTTCCTTGGGCGATGTCGCAGAACTTGATAATCAGGTCAAGCGTATTTCGGAATCCGTATTGATCGATCGTCTTACGCGACGCAGCCTTTACAGCTTTTCCGCGAATGTCTCGCTTAACGCCCGACGGTGCAAGCAACCCGAGAAGCCCCGACGGTTTGATCAGCGCGAGCTGTTTCCCGTTTTCAACCCATCGGTCTTCAACGTAGCTCACCTCTTGGGCACGCCCCGCGTTCTTCACCCAGTTCATCCGGACGCTGAACGGACTTTCTCGATACGCAACGTCGATTTCCTGCTCGGCCGACATCGCGCCATTGATCAGTTCTCGCTTGATGAATCGGCAGCGATAATCCTTCACGCGGTTGGCGTACTGCGCACGACACGATTTCAAAAAGCCCAGCGGATCGCGTTTGGCAAATTGTTCTTGCTTGTCTGAAGGGTCAGACCGAAGCGCGATTTCCGTTCCGCCAACTTCGATGTATCGACCGGGGTAAGATGACCAATCGCAGGGGCGATGACACTGTAGCAGAATGACCACAGCGACCGTAGATACGGTGATGGCGCTTCGTTTATAAGCCATCTACGAAAGCTCCCCTCGGGTTTTGGGTCAAAGAGCACATCCGGTTTGCTATCAGGAAACGCCAAGGCGCGCCGCCTCAGCCATTCGCATCCTGCGAAGGGCTGGCATCCTATCGTATCGGCACTACGATACAAGCGCCGACATCGTTTAGGCCCATTTGTCAGCCTACGATACAAGTGTTCCTACACGCAACAAAATCGATAGATGCAGTGCATATTTCCTGCCAAACCCCCGTTTTCGCCCTTATTTGGCGGTGGAATTATTATGTCTGCGTAGACACGGGAATCGTTACCGTGAAACTGGACCCTTTTTGTGGCTCAGATTCGACAGAAATAGTGCCCCCGAGGACTTGAATGATCCCGTGCGCGATCGCCAGACCCAGTCCGCTAGCAGGGCCTTCTGTGGCAGGGCCTTTCGTTGTCCAGAACGGTTCAAAGATGCGACCCCGCTCCTCGTCACTCAAACCCCGACCCGTATCGGAGATGGTGACGTTCACAGACTCTGCGCCGACCGCCGCACTGACCCGAAGCGTTCCGCCGTCTGGCATCGCTTCGACTGCGTTCTCAGAGATGTTGCGAAGTACCGTCAGGAGTTGCGTCCGGGGTACGGGGACAACCGGCAACGCGGGTACCCCAAAGTCGAACCGAATCGACGACTCACTCGTCGCTTGCTCCAGTTCGTGTGCGAGGTGGTTGAGCACCTCAGTCAGGTCGCCAAGGTCGTCCTCTCGCGGGCCGCCCTCTGCGAATACGAGCAGACCGTTCACCAAGCTCGTCGCGCGAAGGATTGACTTGCTTGCTTTATGCAAGATGCGCCGCGTTACGGTCGGATCGTCCGCCGCCGCGGCTGCGTAGTCGATGCTCGTCACAACCCCGCCCAATATGTTATTGAAGTGATGCGATATCGCGCCGGCCATCTGTCCCAATGAGGTCATCTTGCGACTCTCAAGGATTTCGGCCTGCAAGCGTATTCGCCGCGTGATGTCGCGGATGCAGATGGACGCTCCAACGCGTTCTCCCGTCGCGGAAACAACTGGCGCGATCGCTCCTGCTAACTCAACGGGGCGGCCGTTGTCGTCGCGGTAATGAAACTCGATTTCGGTCGTCTCACCAGAGTCGATCGCGCGCTGGAACATCTGCTCAGCCGCGTCTCGGCGATCCGCCGGGAAAACCGAAAACGCATTTGTCCCGATCATCCGGTCCGCCCCCGCCCCGAACATGCGACCCGCAGCCGCGTTCCAAAGAATGATCGAAAACGCCCGATCCGTTGCGATCAACGCAACGCCGAGATTGTCGCAAAGCTCACGAAACTGAATGTCATCGCCGGGTGTTGTCATAGTCGCTGTCGTCTTTTCGTCCTACGACCCACCCTTGGCGTGAGGCAATTCGCGCCGAAACGATTGCGGCGTCACAAAAAGCAGCGTCTCGAACCGCCGGCCCCCGCGTTCGATCGTTAAGAACCGACTACCGATCAAATACTCGTTGTCCGCTTCCGCGCTAAGCCCGATCACGAGCGATTCCTTTGGTGCGATTGACAGCGCCGCGACCAAGTCCTCGAATACGTATCGATCAAACGCTGGCACCTCGCGGACGATCCCGTTCTCGCGTTCCCACGTCATCACGCCGAGGTCATTGCGAATCTCGAACCCGACACGAACATCAAGCGCCCCTTTGGTCCCCGCTTGAAGAAGATAGTCGATCGTAATGAGCTTTTCTCCCGCTCGAAATGTCTTGCCCGAGGCGCGACTATCGTGCCCGTAGACGAAGATTGACTCGCTCTCGCCAACCTTAGACATTTCCAACCCCAGCGCTTGCCCGGGCTGGGCGAAAAGCTGCTCCTTGCGTAGCTCCGTTCGCGGCATGTCAAGAATCGCCTCAATGGCGGGCCAGGCGTCAGGTTTCGCTGCACCGACACGCAAACCATTTCGCGCCAATCGCGCGATCATATCCGGGTTCACCCGAAGCGTATCAACGTGGTTCCAAACCTTCTGAGAATCGCGCGATGCGTCCACAGGGAAATCCACACGCAACACTTCGAACCCAAGATGCACGACGGTCATGGGCGCACGCGCAGAAGGCTGAATGCCGGATGACGTGCGATCGGTTCGCTGCTCGCCAGTGGCTGCACTTGTCTCATGGGGCGAACCAAACAGCGGCGGCGGAGTAGGCCATTGTTGACACCCACCGATCGACGCAATCATCACCAACCCGAACCAGAACCGATTCAGGGAAACGCCGCATACCCATCGCCTGACTCGAACTGTCGCCGTATCATCGATCATGTGGTCGCCCACTCCTCTTCGAGCAGAACGTATTCCGTTCTCGCCATCCCCAGCTTGAGATACGTCTCAATTGCCCGGCGGTTGTCATGATGGGCGTAAAGTCGCAGTCCGCAAACGCCTTCTCGGCGCTTCGCCTCCGACCGGATGTGCTCATAAAGCGATCGGAACACGCTGCGTCGGCGATATTCTCGATCGACGTAGACGCTTTGGATCCACCAGAAGAACCCGTTTCGCCAATCGCTCCACTCCACGGTCACCATCGTTTGACCGGCCACCTTGCCAGCAAGCTCCGCGAGGAAGTACAACGACCGGGCAGGGTCCGCGATTCCCGCAGCCACCCCGGCCCGAGCAATCTCCGGGGCCAGCTGTTTCCCTTCCGTTTCCTTCGCCATCGCCATGTTGAAAGATACAACGATGTCTACGTCACTTGTCGTAGCTTCACGGATGAGAATGGACGCGTCGGTCATGATCGTTCCGCCGATGCTGATTCTGTTTTGTTGTACCGTGGCGCGATGGCAACATACGGGCGGCCCAGCCATTTCTTTATCAGCACGACCTCTCCCATATCGTTCCCTTCGATCAGATGCCCGACCCATTGTACCGCATAGCTGATTCCCAGTAGCCCAGCCGGTCGCCACCAGAGTCCCCAAGCCTCGTCCAGCAGTTGGACGACGCCTAAGATCGCCGCGATCGGCATTAGTGGGATGGCCACGAAGTGAAGCCACCGAGAGACCGGATGCTGATGTCGCTGGAGCCAGTTGGTAAGAATCGCGTTCATCTTTTGCCGATGCTACCCGCCCGGAACGCAAATGCGAGTCTTCCCAATCGGCGAGTTACGCTGTCAATTTGGCACCTCGAAAGACCCATCGCCGCGCCAACTGCCAAGCTGGCAGGGGGCGGTTCGCACGCCAACGCCTCCGCCGGTCCCGCAAGCTGTTGCAACAAAAGCACTTACGGAGATTTTGTGAAAGCCCGCCGGGTGGTCCAGCCCTTGCAATGGACCAGTGTCTACCTATGCGCTGTGACTCTAGTCACGAAGCGAAGGTAGCGAAGTATGACGTACCAGTTGCCCGCGGGGCAAAGCATCGCAAACACAGGAGATCAACAACATGGCTGTCAAACAGGTGGCGTACGAGCAGGACGCACGAAAAGCCCTCTGGAAGGGTGTCGAAAAACTCGCAAGCGCCGTAAAGACGACGCTGGGACCACGCGGACGCAACGCCGTCATCGACAAGGGGTGGGGCGGACCCACCGTCACCAAGGACGGGGTCACGGTCGCTGAGGAAGTCGATCTTGTCGATAAGTACGAGAATCTGGGCGCTCAACTCGTCAAAGAGGCGTCCAGCAAGACAAGCGACGTCGCCGGCGACGGAACCACGACTGCGACCGTTCTTGCGGAGGCGATTTTCGAAGTCGGCCTGCGGAACCTCGCCGCCGGTGCAGATGCCAATTCGATCAATCGCGGCATCGCCAAGGCGGTCACCGCGGTGACGGAAGAGCTGAAAAATCTCTCTCGCCCCGTCCGTGCCACCAAGCGAGAAGACATCGTCAACGTTGCCCGCATCTCCGCGAACAACGACGACGCCATCGGCAAATTGCTGGCTGATTGCTTTGAGAAGGTCGGCAAGGACGGCGTCATCACCGTCGATGAGGGAAAGACGTCCGAGACGACGATCGATCTTGTTGAGGGGATGCAGTTTGACCGCGGTTTCCTTTCGCCGCACTTCGTCACCGATCAGCAGTCGGTCGAGTGCGTTCTGAACAAGCCCTTCGTCCTTATCCATGAAGAAAAAATTAGCAGCGTCCCCAAGCTCGTTCCGCTTCTTGAGATGGTCGCAAAGACCAAGCGTCCGCTTTTGATTATCGCCGAAGATATCGAAGGCGAAGCGCTCGCCACGCTCGTTGTCAACAAGCTTCGCGGCATTCTCGATGTGTGTGCGGTCAAGGCTCCTGCCTATGGCGACCGTCGCAAGTCGATGCTCGAAGACATCGCCGTCTTGACCGGCGCGACACCGATCATGAAAGACCTTGGCTTTGAGCTAGAAAAAATCACCGTCAAAGAGCTGGGTCAAGCCAAGAAAATCCACATCGATTCCAACAACACGACCATGATCGAAGGGGCTGGTTCCACCAAGGACATTCAGGCCAGAATCTCCCAGATCGCGGCGGAGCTTGAAGCAACGACCTCCGACTACGATCGCGAGAAGCTGGAAGAGCGTCGCGCCAAGCTCGTCGGCGGCGTCGCTCAGATCAACGTCGGGGCTGCGACCGAGACCGAGTTGAAGGAAAAGAAAGCCCGCGTCGAGGACGCGCTTCATGCGACACGCGCCGCGATTCAAGAGGGCATCGTCGTCGGCGGCGGCGTTGCTCTGGTTCGGTGCTGCAGCGCTCTGGATAAGCTCAAGCTCAAGGGTGACGAGAAGACGGGCGTCGAGATCGTTCGCGCCGCGCTGTCCGCACCGCTTCGTCAGATCGCCGAGAACGCCGGTGCGACGCCAGGCATCGTCTTGCACAAGGTTACTGAGGGCAAAGGCTCCTTCGGGTTCAACGCCGACACCGGCGAGTTCACGGACCTCATGAAAGACGGCGTCATCGACCCGACCAAGGTCGTTCGTTCCGCCCTGGAAAACGCCAGCAGTGTCGCTCGCATCCTTCTTAGCACCGAGGTCTGCATCACGGATCAGCCCTCCAAGGATGACGACGAGGACGCCGGCATGGGCGAGGACATGGACTACTAATCCTAATCCGGCGCGTCTGACGAATCGGATCAGAAAAACGAAAACCGTACCGCTGAACAGGCGGACTAGACAAGAGGGATACAAAAATGGCAACAGCAACCGCATCCAAGAAAAAGACCAAGGTAAACTTTCGACCGATGGACGATCGCGTGCTCATTCAGCCCTGCGAGGCTGACGAGAAAACCGCGGGTGGGATCATTCTTCCCGACGCAGCTCAGGAGAAACCCCAGCGTGGCGTTGTCGTCGCAGCTGGCCCTGGGAAGATGCTCAAGAGCGGTAACCGCGGCGAGATGACCCTCGTCGTCGGCGACGAAGTCTTCTACGGAAGATACTCGGGAACGGAAGTAGACTTTGAAGCTGGCACCATGGTCGTCGTGCGCGAGTCCGACGTTCTCGCGGTCCTCGACAAGTAAGAACGCAACATCGAGCGACCCAGCGCGTCGCTTTGAAACAACATAAGGAGTTGGTCCATGGCCAAGCAAATGATGTTTTCCCAGGCTGCCCGCCAGCAGATCCTCACGGGTCTTTCCAAGCTGGCGGATGCGGTCAAAGTCACGATGGGCCCGGCGGGTCGCAACGTGATTCTTCAGAAATCGTTCGGCGCACCGCGTGTCACCAAAGACGGCGTCACGGTCAGCAAAGAAATCGAGCTGCCCGCCCCGTTTGAGAACATGGGCGCGAAGCTGATTAACCAAGTCGCCTCCAAGACCGCGGACGAAGTCGGCGACGGCACGACCGCTGCCACCGTTCTCGCGGAGGCTATCTTCCGAGAGGGTTTCCGTTCGGTGTCTTCGGGTGCGAATGCGATGGGTATCAAGCGAGGCATCGACAAAGCAGTCGCCGCCGCCGTTGCTTCCATTGCTGATCTTTCGGTCAAGGTTCGCTCGAATGACGACCTTGCCAAGATCGCAACCATTTCCGCCAACGGTGACGCGGAAATCGGCAAGCTCCTCGCCAGCGCTCTCAACGAAGTCGGCAGCGATGGCGTGGTCGAGGTCGAAGAAGGTCAATCGATCGAGACTGAGAAGGAAGTTGTCGACGGCATGCAGCTCGACAAGGGCTTTCTCTCTGCCTACTTCATGACTGATCCGGGTGCGCTTGAGTGCGTTCTGACCGACCCGATCATCTTGATTCACGAGAAGAAAATTTCCAACCTGCGCGATTTCGTTCCGATTCTTGAGTCGGCGGCATCGAGCGGACAGTCGTTGCTTGTCATCGCGGAAGACGTCGACGGCGAAGCGCTTGCGGGTCTCGTTGTCAACAAGATTCGGGGCACGCTTAAGTGCTGTGCGATCAAGGCTCCCGGTTTCGGCGATCGTCGCAAGGCTATGCTCGAAGACCTCGCCGTGCTCACTGGCGGCAAGGTCATCAGCGAAGACCTCGGCATCAAGCTCGAAAACGTATCCAAGAGCGATATGGGAAGCGCCCGCAAGGTCGTCATCACCAAGGACAATACCACCGTCATCCAGGGCGCTGGCAAAAAGTCTGACATCAAGGGTCGATGCGATCAGATTCGCGCTCAAATCGAAAACAGCACGAGCGACTACGACCGTGAGAAGATGCAAGAGCGTCTCGCTCGTCTGACTGGTGGCGTTGCGATCATCCGCGTCGGTGGTGCGACTGAGATCGAAGTCAAAGAACGCAAAGACCTCGTTGACGACGCCTTCCACGCGACGAAGGCCGCGGCTGAAGATGGCATCGTCCCTGGTGGTGGCGTCGCCTTCCTTCGAGCCATTGCGGCTGCTGAAAAGACGCGGTCCGGCGCTCGCGGCGACGAGAAACTTGGTGTGGATATTGTCTGCAAGGCGCTTCGCGCACCAACCCGTCAGATCGTCTGCAACAGCGGCGCAGACGGGGACGTCGTTGTCGAGCAAATCCTCGCAAAAACCGGCTCACAGGGCTACGACGTGCTAAACGGCGAGTTTGCCGACCTTGTGAAGGCTGGCATCATCGACCCCGCCAAGGTCTCGCGGGTGGCACTGGAAAGCGCCGCGAGTGTGGCTGGATTGATGCTCACGACAGAGGTTCTTCTAACCGACGTCAAGGACGAGGAAAAGAAGATCGAGCACGCTGTCCGATAGTGATTCGGATGACGTAGTTTGCGAATAATCGATGGGGCGGGCGTTTCGCGCTCGCCCCTTCTTTGCTCATTCCGAAACGGATTGGATCAGAATCGTGGGAACAGCCAAGCGCGACTATTACGATGTACTCGGCGTCCCGAAAGACGCATCGCCCGAACAGGTCAAGAAAGCTTATCGCCGCGCTGCGCACAAACACCATCCCGACAGAAACGCCAACAACCCGGATTCAGAAGCGCTCTTCAAAGAAGCCGCCGAAGCGTATGAAGTCCTCGCCGACCCGCCAAAGCGTCAGCGCTACGATCAGTTTGGCCACGCCGGTCTGGGCGGTGCGGGCGTCCACGATTTTTCGCACATGGGCGTCGAGGATATTTTCTCGATGTTCGGCGACATCTTCGGCGGGTTCGGATTTGGCGGTGGGGGGGCAAGGCGTCGCTCGCGCGGGGCAGACCTTCGCACGGAGGTGGCGATTACC
>JAJRUK010000185.1 GCA_024277835.1 Planctomycetota bacterium
GGGAAGACGTTTCCGATTGCCGTCGGGAGCGGATCGACGAACGGGCGGGTTGTGCCGACAAACGGAAAACGCAGTGTGTACCCAGCAGAGAGAGCATCTGCGAAGGCGTAGCGGTTTGAACATGCGAACGAAGTTATTAATTCTATGTTCGATGATAGCCGTTTCGTGCGGCGCTTGCGGGGACGATGCGTCGAAGCATCCGCGCGTTGTGGTGATCGGGTTTGACGGGATGGACCCGCGCCTGTGCACAAAGCTCATGGACGAAGGGCGGCTGCCCAATCTCAAGAAAATGCGCGACGCCGGCGGGTTCAAGCCGCTTGGTACGAGCATTCCTCCGCAGAGTCCGGTCGCGTGGTCGAATTTTATTACCGGTGCGGGTCCTGGCGTGCATGGGATTTTCGATTTCCTGCATCGCGATCCGAAAAAGCAGTGCGCTCCGTATTACTCCGCCGCTGAGACCGTCAAGAGCGACGACGGCCGGGATGTCGGCGAGTACAAGATTCCGATGACGTTTTGGCCTTTCAATCACAATCCGACGCAGACGCTGTTAAAGCGAAACGGGACGCCTTTTTGGGACTACCTCGACGAGCGCGGGATACCGGTGAAGATTTACGACATCCCGTCGAACTATCCGCCGAGTCCGTCGAAGCATGGCCACATGTGCTGTTTGTCGGGGATGGGTGTGCCCGATCTTCTCGGCGGATACGGGACGTATCAGTATTTTTCGCAAGATACGCCGAGGAACAAAGACGAAGGCGGCGGGATGCGAAAGCCGCTGCGGTTTTTCTCTGACTATGCGAAGTCGAAGATCACTGGCCCTAAGAACACACTCCGAAAAAAGCCCGCCGACTCTACGATCGATTTCGAGATCAATCGACATCCGAAAAAGTCGCAGGCGCGCATCGACATTCAAGATCACACGATCTTGCTGAAGGAAGGCGAATGGAGTGAATGGATTCAGCTCGACTTCGAGCTGGATGGGCCGTCGTTTCTGCCGAATACGCACGTTAGTGGTGTGTGTCGCTTCTTCCTGATGGAGGTGAGGCCAAACTTTCGACTGTACGTCACGCCGATTAACATCGATCCGTCCGACCCGGGCGGGCAACTTGTAACCGAGCCGCCGGAGATGATCGTCGAGCTTGCGGATGCACTCGGATTATTTTATACGGCGGGTTTCCAAGAAGATCACAAGGCGTTATCCAACGGCGTCTTCAATGACGCGCAGTATCACGCCCAAGCTCGGTCGGTTCTAAGTGAGCGGAAGAATCTGCTCGAATACGCGAAGGAAAATTATGAAGACGGATTGTTGTTTTTCTATTTTTCAAGCACGGACCTTCAGTCGCACATGTTCTGGTGGAACGGCGACGATCCGCATCCAAAACGATCGCCCAAGGAGGCGCGTCGATACAACCGCGTGATTGAAGATTTGTATACCGAGCTGGACGGGGTCGTCGGAGAGATGGTCGAGAAGTACGGCAACACTGCGACGATCTTAGTGATGTCCGATCACGGGTTCTGCAATTTCTATCGCCAGTTCAATTTGAACACGTGGCTTCGGGATGAGGGATACCTCGGACCTGGCGGCGCGACGAACATCTTGGCCTCTAAGAAGCGCGGCGGTGTAGATTGGTCAACATCTCGGGCGTACGCCTTGGGGCTAAACGGATTGTACGTGAATCTCAAGGGCCGCGAGCGGGATGGGGTCGTCGATCCTGCGGACCGAGACGCGCTTCTGGCGAAGATGACCGAAGGGTTGCTCGCCATTCGCGATCCAAAGACCGGTCAGCCAGTCGTCAAGGAAGTCTATCGCACCGACGAAATATACAGTGGCCCTCATGTCTCGGAAGCGCCGGACCTTATCGTCGGGTATCATCGTGGCTATCGTGCGTCGTGGGCGACGACGCTTGGCCGGATGACCAAGAACGTGCTCTCAGACAATGACCACGCATGGAGTGCGGATCACTGCGTCGCCGCTGATCAGGTTCCGGGAGTAATCTTTGCGAATCGACCGATCGTAAAAAGTGCTCCGTCGCTGATTGATCTCGCTCCGACGATTTTGACATTGTTTGACGTGACGGTTCCCAAGAGTATGACGGGGAGCAGTTTGTTTGAATCGACCGCCACGACGATGGCGGTTCCAACTGACCGGGAGTAAACCGTGGCCAAGATCAAATTGGATAGCAATCTGTACGAGCGAGTGAAGAAGGTCGCGGAGCTTGCGGGGTATCCGTCGCCCGAGGAGTTTATCGTTCATATCATCGAGAAAGAGCTTTCGATGCTCGAGTCGGCGGAGTCTGATGAGGAAGTGACCGAACGACTCAAGGGTCTTGGCTACATCGAGTAGCGTTGTGTCACTGTGCCCACCTAACGAAAGCCGTGCGAGTGCCGACGACGCGACCGGCGACGGTGTGTGCGGTTTGTACATTCATACCCCGTTTTGCGAGACCAAGTGCGGGTACTGCGATTTCTATTCGGTGGCGATGAAGGATCGCGATCCTGCGCCGCTTGTGAGCGCGACGATTGCAGAGTTGCGGTCTCGCGTGGGCGCATGGGATCGTCCGTTTCAAACGATCTTTCTTGGCGGCGGTACGCCGACGGTCTTGCCCACAAGTGAGCTTTCGAGATTGCTTGATGCGTTGGTGGATTGTGTGGATGTGGGTGCGGTTGAGGAGTTCACGGTCGAAGCGAACCCCGCGACGGTCGACGACGAGACAGCGAAGGCGCTTGTCGATCATGGCGTGACACGGGTTTCGATGGGGGCGCAATCATTCTTTGCGGATGAGCTTGCGACGCTCGAGCGTCTTCATACGCCCGATGACATTGCGCCATCGGTTGAGACCCTACGTCGTCATGGTGTCTCGAACATCAATCTCGATTTGATATTCGGGATTCCCGGCCAGACAGCCAATCGATGGGTTGCGTCACTTCGTCGTGCGATCGATTTA
>JAJRUK010000186.1 GCA_024277835.1 Planctomycetota bacterium
ACAAACTCGAAATGGAACTCCTCGCCGACGTCTGGGTGACGTGCCCCGTCTGCAAAGGCCGCCGCTTTAGCCACGAAACGCTACAGATTCTCTACAAAGGAAAAAACATCGCCGACGTCTTGAACATGGACGTGCAAGAAGCGCTCGAACATTTCCAAAACGTCCCGAGAGTCGCGCACATGCTCGGCACGCTGCACGCCGTCGGTCTGGACTACATGAAGCTCGGTCAATCATCGACCACGCTCTCCGGCGGCGAAGCGCAGCGCATCAAACTCGCCCGCGAACTCGTCAAAAAGTCAACCGGACGAACGATCTACCTGCTCGACGAACCGACGACCGGACTGCACTTCGATGATATCAAAAAGTTGCTGTCGGTCTTGCACGGATTCGTTGACGCGGGCAACACCGTCGTCGTCATCGAGCACAACCTCGACGTCATCAAGACAGCCGACTGGGTCATCGACCTTGGCCCGGAAGGCGGCAGCGGCGGCGGGCAACTCATCGCCAGCGGAACCCCCGAAGACGTCGCAAAATCCAAAGCGTCCTTTACAGGCGTCGCCATCCACGACCAACTCATCTCGCAAAAGAAGGGCCACGCATCGACGCTTAAGAATTCGAGAAAAAAGAGCAAGCACCGGGTATCTTCGGACACAAGAAAAACCACCAACCCCAAAACAATCTCGGTCGTCGGCGCACGACAACACAACCTGAAGAACATCGACGTCGAAATCCCGCACGGCAAGATGACCGTCTGCTGTGGCCCAAGCGGTAGCGGAAAAAGCAGCTTCGCCATCGACACCGTCTACGCCGAAGGTCAGCGACGATACGTCGAATCGCTCAGCTCCTACGCGAGACAGTTCCTCGGGCGACTGCAACCGCCAAAGGTCGATCACGTCCACGGTTTGTCGCCGGCGATCTGCATCGAACAAAAGAACACGAGTAAATCGCCGCGTTCGACCGTCGGCACCGTGACGGAAATTTACGACTACATGCGAGTGCTCTGGACGCGCATCGGCAAGGCGCATTGCCCCCACTGCAAAACCCCGATCGGAACCCAATCCAGCGAAGAAATCGTCGATCGCATTCTCGCTCTCGGCGAAGGCACCAAGCTCCTGCTCCTCGCACCGGTCGAGACCGCCACCAACGAAACCTACGCCCATCTCTTCGAGCGCGAGCGGGCGAATGGCTACGCTCGCGTGCGTGTGGACGGCGTGGTTCACTCGCTCGACGAGTCAATCGACATCGCCACCAAACGCAAGCATGCCGTCGAACTCGTCGTCGATCGCATCATCGTTCGAAAGTCGCAAACATCGCGCCTCACCGACAGCGTCGAGCAAGCACTGGCAGCGGGTAACGGCGTCCTCATCGCCCAGCGCGTCGAAGAAACAAAAGGCGAAACAAAGAAGAAAACGAAGCGAACCGCGAAGTCAAACGACATCCGTTTCTCGCAGCACTTCGCCTGCGACGACTGCGGGCGCAGCTTCGACGAACTAACCCCCCACCACTTTTCGTTCAACACGCGCATCGGGTGGTGCGACGCGTGCGAAGGTCTCGGCGTGCAGCAGGGAGCAAGTCAGTCCGCCATCGTCATTCATCCGACCCGGTCCATCGCTGGCGGCGCGATCAAGGGTTGGGGCGAGTTAACAACCGGATCGAAACTGCACCTGATCGCTCGCGCCCTCGCCGACCATATCGGTTTCGAGCTGAGCAGACCCTGGAACTCACTCACCGAAACGCAACAACTCGAATTCCTTCAGGGCTGCGGGGACGAGTGGATCGAACTCGGCGTTAGCAGTCGAAAGAGTAAGTCACTTGCGGACGTGCGTTTTCAGTGGCACGGCTTTTTCCCCTCGATCAACCGCGCGACGCGATCGTCTCGCGTCTATCGAAACAACCTGTCCGACCTGGTGACCGACGTACCGTGCGAAGTGTGCAGCGGCGGACGACTCAAACCCGAACCCTCAAGCGTCCGCGTCGGCAACGCGACGATGCACGAAGTCTGCCTCACCCCGCTCGGCAAGACGCTAGACTGGTTCACGAAAGTCAAACTCGACACGAGAGAGAAAAAGATTGCCGGCGAAATCATGCACGAGATCACCTCGCGATTGCGGTTTCTCGTAGACGTCGGTCTCGACTACGTTTCCCTGCACCGAACTGCCGCGACTCTCTCGGGCGGCGAAGCGCAACGCATTCAACTCGCGTCGCAGATTGGAACCGGACTCACCGGCGTCCTATACGTCCTCGATGAACCAACGATCGGCTTGCATCCGCGAGACAACCATCGACTCATCGCCGCGATGAAGCGCCTGCGCGACCTGGGCAACACGCTGCTTGTCGTCGAACACGATCGCGAGGTCATCGACGCCGCCAACCACGTGCTCGACTTCGGACCCGGCGCGGGAAGTTACGGCGGAACCGTCACCGCAGCAGCAAGCCCAGCCAAGCTTCGCACGAAACCCGCTTCGCTAACAGGCAAGTACCTCTCAGGCAAAGAAGCCATCCCCATCCCGTCGAACCGCCGCGTCATCAGCGAAAAAGATCGCAACGAAAACGGCGAAGGGATGAAATGGCTTACGGTTTGCGGAGCAAGGGAAAACAACCTGCGCGAGATCGACGTCGCGTTCCCGCTCTCTCGATTCACGTGCGTCACCGGCGTCTCCGGTAGCGGCAAAAGCACACTCGTCAGCGGCATCCTCAGCAAGGCGCTCGCGCAACGCATCCACCGCGCCACGGCTGTCCCGGGCGGTCACGACAAAATCACGGGCATCG
>JAJRUK010000187.1 GCA_024277835.1 Planctomycetota bacterium
CGGTGAGACTCGACAGCATCGATGTAACCGTCCCCCAATCCTGCGCTCGAAACAAAAGCCACCCCAGGCAAGTCGCGTGAAACATGAGTCCGACGCGGACAATGCGTTCCGGCAGCGATCGCGCTTGCTCGATTTGCGGTTCGGTGCGTTTGCCGATTACATGCTCGCCGATTAGTAGCGCCGCGTGATAGATTCCCCACGCGACAAACGTCCACGCCGCTCCGTGCCACAACCCGCCCAGCGCCATCGTGATAAACAGGTTGCGAACGGTAAAGAAGCGTCCGAGTTTTGACCCGCCCAGTGGAATATAGAGATAGTCTCGCAACCATGTGGAAAGCGTGATGTGCCAGCGCTTCCAGAAGTCCGACGGCGACGATGCGAGGTAGGGGCTGTTGAAGTTTTCGGGGAAGCGTAACCCGAGCATGTGCCCGATGCCGATCGCGCAGTCGGTGTAACCCGAGAAGTCCATGTAGATTTGAAAAGCGTAGGCGTAGAGACCGATCCACGCTGAGATTCCGGTATAACCAGCGGGGTCCGCGAACACGACATCGACATACAGCGCGAGCGTGTCGGCGATGACCATCTTCTTGAAAAGCCCGCGAAACAAGCGAAAAACGCCGGTCGAAAAGTCGGCGGTGGCAAACGTCTGTTTCTCGCGAAGTTGCGGCAGAAGCGTCTTGCTACGAACGATAGGCCCCGCGACAAGCTGCGGAAAACACGACACGAACACGGCGAAGTTGAGCAAGTTTCGCTCCGCCTTCGCGCCGCGGTACACGTCGATCGTGTAGGACATCGTCTGGAACGTGTAGAACGAAATACCCATCGGTAGGATGACGTTGAGCGTCGGCAGATCGCCTGTGATTCCAAACGTCGAAAGAAGTGTCGCAGCGCCGTCGCTGAAAAAGTTGAAATACTTGAACGTCGCAAGGACGCCGAGATTCGTCCCGATGCTCAGTAGCAGTAGCGACTTCTTGCGCGAACGTACGTCCGCGCGTTCGATCGCACGCGCGCAACCATAGTCGACAAGCGTGCTCAGTGCGAGCAAACTACAAAACCGCCAGTCCCACCATGCGTAGAAAAAGTAACTACCGATAAGAAGTGACCACCGCCGACCCGACCCCCGCAGTGACCAGTAGGTGGCCAACATGACAGGCAAAAACAGGGAAAATGCAGCGCTATTGAAGAGCATGACGTACGTGGTTCCTCGCTTGTACGTTTGCTATCGGAAGGTGACGATCGGAAGTTGCATCGTCGCTGATGCGCGGCGAAACGATCGGCGCTTGCCTATTGACTTATTACCGGAACGTCAACGAGCATACGGCGAATCTGCGCGAGAGACTCCACGAGTTGCCGATCAACGGTCAATAATGTCGTGGCTGAGCTTTGCGTGTGGACAGGTCCGACGTCGAGTGCGTGACGTGCTCGTTGAATGCCCATCGTGTCATTTTCGTCCAGAGAAATGACAATATCAGGCAAAATTCCCCAGTCGTTCGTATCAATGTTACCGGGCGTTCGGTGAATAATGCGGCCGTCGGGTAGTTTATAATGGGCGACAGTAAGCTTGATCGCGCCGCCGTGACCGGTCAGGTCGATGCGGTGTTGAACGCTTCCTTTGCCAAAACTCCGCTCGCCAACGACGATCGCTCGATCGCGCGCCTGTAGCGCCCCCGCGACGATCTCCGCCGAGCTTGCAGAACTGGCGTTCACAAGCACGACAAGCGGAACATTAAGGATTGACCCCGGCTCGGTCGCTCGGTAGACCCTGATCGCTCGCTGACGGTTCACCGTCGAGAGAATCACCCCGTCGGACAAAAACCGATCCGCCATTGCAATCGCTGAGTTCATTAACCCGCCGGGGTCAAAGCGAAGATCGAGAATGATCCCGCGAACACCGCCAAGGAGAAGCTCGCGCAGCGTCTCGTCGAATTGTCGCATCGTTGTCGCGCGAAAGCTGCTCACGCGGATGTAGCCAATGCGATCGTCGCGATCGATAAAGTAGTCCCAGCGATTCGAACCGATCCGGCGGAATCCGCGAACGGTTCTCAGCGTGATATGCTCGCGCGTGATGGAGAGCGTGTGCGGCTCATCGTACCCGGGATGCAGCACCGAAATCGAGACGGTCGTTCCCTCCTCGCCCGTGAGCAATTCTTCTACATCGAGCACGGAGCGTCGTTCGAGATCGATCCCGTTTACGGTGAGCAGTTGGTCGCCCGCGAGCATCCCCGCCCGAGCGGCTGGCCCCCCTTCGATTGGTGCGATGACGACAAGTTTCCCATGTCGAAACCCAAGCTCGATGCCGATCCCGTTAAACGCCCCTCGACTCCGCCGCTGAAAACTCGCCAGCTCGTCGGGTGCGATGTATCCGCTGTAGGGATCAAGTTCAAACATCATCCCGCGGATCGCACCGTCAACGAGCACGTCAGACTTGATGCGATCGACATACCGTTGCTTCGCGAGCGCATCGACCTCGACAAGCGCACTATAGGTACGAAACACCGAGTCCTGCTTCGCCATCATGGGCGGAAGTTGCAGGAACATCAGCGCAGTCACCGCGAAAATCGAAAGCCAAACCAGTCCACTTTTTCCCATGAAACCGCCAACAGCATGAAAGTCCGATAGTCGTTTCGTCGCGCAACCACCGCGCGACCCGTCACTATCGTTTTCGTCCACCCGTGAACTTCGCTCGATCGACCCGCCAAACCTCGACGACGTGGTTGATTGGGCGTACCATATCGGACGGATTCGCCTCGCGCCGGAGATCATCACGCACATGGCCAAGGAAAAGTGGTACAAAGACGGACTGAAATTCGCCTGCACACAGTGCGGAAACTGTTGCAGCGGCGACCCGGGTTATGTCTGGGCGACCAAGGACGAGATTCGCAAAATCTCTGAGTTTCTAGGTCGAGACGATGGCTGGCTTGCGAAGAAACACCTCCGCCGCGTCGGATTACGGTATAGTCTCACGGAAAAAAAAGACGGGGACTGCATTTTTCTCACGCGCGACGGGGAGTCGGTCGGTTGCAGCATTTATCCGGTGCGCCCGATGCAATGTCGCACGTGGCCTTTTTGGACAGAGAATCTAAAGTCGAAATCCGCCTGGGACACGCTCAGCGAAACGCTCTGCCCAGGTATGAATCAAGGTAACAAGCACGACTTCGTCCAAATCGAGCTCACCCGCAAGCAGCGGACGTGGTAGGGGCCGGTTGGCAAGTCGGCGTCAGCGTAGTCGGGGGAGGGGTGCTCCAGTGTGGCACCGGTTTGTAACCGGTGCATTTAGTACTGCTCCGATAGTGATTCACTTCGCGCTTGTCTCGTACGCACCAAGTCCGCTCCACACTCCAGACATGTTCCGCTGACGTTCCCCGTCAAGTCGTATCCGCATTTGATGCAAAGTCCCTTCCGCCGTCTCCGCCATCGCCGCAGCGGCCCCTGCACAAATGCAATCAGTGGATAAAGGCCAATCAAAAACCCAACATTCGCAACCAACACCGAGCAAAGCGGGTGCAGCGTAGCCACCGCACAGCTCTTGAGTTCAAGGTCTGGCGGGCTGATGCTCGAGCCGACGTACGCCAGTTCGAATCGCACCCACGCCAGTTCAGCCGTGTACGTATTGTGAGGCCACCACTCTCGAAGAGGCCCGGTATATTCGATCAGCGATTCGCCGGCGTAAAAGCTAACGCGAACCTTCGTACCCTGATCGTACTCGTTCCCAAACGACCAGATCGACTCACTCGTCCACATCATAAACGCAAACAGCATTAAGAACGCCGATACGAACGAGAGAAATATGATCATTGCCTTGCGAATCACGTTTCAACCTCCGTTCCACACTCCGGACACCGCCCGCTGACGTTGCCGGTGAGATTGTAGCTGCATGAGTCGCAGTGCTTATACTCGGAGTGCCCCCATTCGTCTTGGAATAAGCGAAATGAAATCAACGCTGCGAAACTCGCCATAACGATCGGAATATCGAGAACGGCGAATCTGACCGACGAAGTCGAGAGTGGGACGCCAA
This sequence comes from Planctomycetota bacterium, assembly GCA_024277835.1. Lineage (GTDB taxonomy): Bacteria > Planctomycetota > Phycisphaerae > UBA1845 > UBA1845 > JAJRUK01. Next base: position 4,016 of record JAJRUK010000187.1, read on the forward strand.
GAAAAACGATCATCGTCGTCGCGACAAGGAGCGCAAACGAAGAAATGAGCGACACCAACAGCGCGAAGGCAAGCGACACGAGAACCCGAACGAAAAGGGGAGTACGTTGCTTCTTGAAATAGCGTTCAGGAGTGTTCACGCAAATATTCGACTCCAATCGTCGCCCCACACTCAGAACAAACACCGGTCACGTTCCCCGTCAGGTCGTACCCGCAGTTCACGCATAGGCCCCGCTTCTGTCGCCGTCGGCGGAGTGCGCCAGGTCGGTTACAGTACCACAACACCCCCGCAAATAGTACGCAGGGTATCCAGAATGGCAGCACAAGACTGTGCATCCCACGATTCATGCCAGCGCTCGGAATCAGTCCGGTGTCAAAGCTATCGATACCGCTCCACCACCACTTCGACATTGTAGGAGGAAGATCGACGAACTCGACATACCGAAACGCGCCACTGGAGACGGAGATGATGGTCCGACCATTGGACCAACCGATCACCGTATAGCTCATCCCCCACACCCCGAGGCTTATCGAGAGTCCAATGAGTGATAGAATCATCAGCGCCTTGCGAATCATGTTGCCTTTCCGCATTCCGGACACCGCCCGCTGACGTTGCCGGTCAAATTGTAGCCGCAGTCAACGCAATGCCCCGGAGGATAGCGACGGTCGCGCCGCCAAAAGATGAAGGTCGGGATCGCGGTCGTGACGAAAGGTATCCAGAGTGGAACGATCAAGAGGTCGGAGCTTGTCTTATACCTTCTGTATTCGGGGAGCCACACTGGTGTAGCATGGGACCAATTTGTCCGCAAGAACCAAATAGGTTGTTGCAGTTTGCCGTTGATTGGAGTGCTGGGTGGTATGAAGAAGTACGCGATGAGGCAGCAGCATTGCACGCTGATGTGCGTCTCAACCGGGCCCGTAGGTATCCCCACGTCGAATGATGCGACGAGCGATACGATTGCGGAAGCAAGCAGCAGTATACAGACCAACATCCCCGCCCACTTGAAGATTCGTCGCAACCGATGTCGTGAACTGGTCATATCGCCTTTCCGCATTCCGGACACCTCCCGCTGACGTTGCCGGGCAAATTGTAGCCGCAGTTCTTGCATTGTCCCGGCAGGCGAGCCGGTCGTCCGAGTTCGTCGGTGACGATGACGACCAAAAACGAGAGCAACCCGACGATCAACAGCATCGCTCGGTCTTCGACGGAGAGTCGCGACCAGCCCATTACCATGAAGCACCAGCTCAGTGTTGCTGCCATCAGCGACAACGCAATCACGACCTTGGCTCCGCGTCTCAGTGGAGTTCTGTGCCACATTCCGGACACCTCCCTGATTCGTTTCCCGTTAGATCATACCC
>JAJRUK010000011.1 GCA_024277835.1 Planctomycetota bacterium
ATCCGCCGTGGCAGCTTCCGAAGCGTCCGAATGTTGGAGCAAGCCATCTACGACTACATCGAAGGCCACAACGACGAGCCCAAGCCGCTGGTTTGGACCGCCGACCTCGCGGATCTACTCCCCAAAATCGCCCGCGCTCACGAAAGACTTGATACTGTGAATATCAATGAGACACTACACTAGCGGCCGCTTCGTCCTGCCCGATAAAATGCCCGTTATTAGCATTCTCCGAAGCGAATTCTGAGTTTGTAGCCCGACTGCCTCGGCGCGTTTTGCTCTCAAGCAACCACCAGTCAGCATTTGCGTGTCTGTCCTTCCGTCCCCCCTTTACCAAGGGGGGATCGAGGGGGGTTGCCCGCGCAGTTTGAGTGTTAAGTGCTCTAAAGGTGCGTGGGTGGTTCTTTCACTTGGCCGGTTCATCGTCCGATATATCTCCGTGGCGCATGTGCGCGAAGGCTGATTTTCGGATTCTCGGTCTGGCGTGCGCCGGTGAGAAAGGGCGAAACGGATGACGTCCCCAAAATCAATTCAGGTTCCCTTGATCTTCATTATAGGGTGTGCGCTCATCGGCGTGGTCGCAAGCGGTGCGTTGCTGATCGATCACGACGGCGGTTGGGACTCCGAGCGCAGCGGTGTCGCTGCCATCCTTGGCCTTTGTGATTCGATCGCGCTTCCGAGCACGAGTTGCGCCGAGGTTGTCGGAAGCAAGTGGGGTTCGGTCGACTTTTTGCTGGGTGGCAAGAAGTATCTGGTGCCGACGTCATTCGTGGGCTTGTCTTACTTCGCCGCGATCGCGATCTGGTTCGGCGTGTTGGGGTTTCTTCGCGCCGGGACGCGCCGATTGTGGGGAGTGAGCGTTTGGGCGGTTGCGCTTGGTGCGGTTGTTTCGGTCGCGCTCGTGACTGTGATGGTCGGGACTCTTTCGCACTGGTGTCCGCTTTGCGGCGTCGCCCACGTTGCGAACGGGGCGATCTTGATTGCGGCGATCGTTGTATGGCGGCGATTGTGTATCGCGGAATCGCCTTCGGACGGTGTTGCGAATTCTACGTGGCGTGGCATGACATTTCGTGCGGTCGCGGTTGCGACGGTTGCGATTGTTGGCGTGACGGTGATGAACTGGTCGTACTACGACGCGATGCGGTCGGCGAAACGGCAATGGCACAAGGTCGTAGCGTACCGCGAGCTGATCGGGCAGATGCGATCTGATCCTGAGTTTCTTCTTCGTGAGTACTTTGCTCAGCCCGTGGTGGAACTGGGTTCGTCGAGCGTTTCTGCGGAAGGTATGACGCCTGATCGTCCTCGCCTCGTGGTGTTTGGCGATTTTTCATGCAAGGCTTGTGCTTGTTTTACACGGAAATGGGACGCTAAGTACAGCAAGGCGTTTCCGGAAGACGTAGCCGTCGAAGTTCGGCAGGCTCGACTAGCTGAGTATGTCGAAGGACAGCTGGCGAGCACTTCCGACGGCGGGCCTATCGCGGCTGCGCTTGCAGCGGAAGCGGTTCGAGCGGTTGGTGGTGAGGTCGCGTATCAACGGATCTGTCGCGCTCTCCAAACTCATCGAAAGTCTCTGACGCGCGACATAATTGACGTCGAGGTCGAAAACCTTGGGCTGGATTTGGACGAGTTTCTCAACGAGGCGGCGAGCGAACTGGTCTTGCAGAAAGTTGAGTCAGATGTGGCGCTTGCGCGGCAGCTCGACGTCGGACGGACACCTGCCGTTTTTTTAAATGGTCGGCGCGTACCGGACCTGTGCCTCAAGAGTAAGTTATTTTGGGAGGCTGTTGCACCCGCTCTGACCGAGCGAGGTGAGGCGACGGCTTCCATGGCGAGTGTTGACCCGTAGAGCAGCGACCGAGCGAATGACGACGGCTACGCTTACAGATCAATCTCTTCGCAGGAACGGGACGGGTGTCTCGATGCAGCCTGCTGCGCCGATCACGGAGCGTGCGTTTGGTGTGCGGTCCGTCGATGCGCCTCGCGCGTTTCGCAATCTTCGCATGATGCGGTTGTTGTCGAGGATCGGGCATGCGTTCAATGAGGCGGGCGTCGAGGTCTTGCTTCTCAAAGGAGCGGCGCTGAACTTGACGCTTTATGCGCGTCCGGACGAGCGGACAATGGACGATTTGGATTTACTTGTTCGTCCGGGAGATATTGACGCGGCGTGCGCAGCACTTGAAGGCCTTGGGGGTTTGCGGGGGAAGTCGCAGGTGCGAGAGGATTTTTTCCCCAAGTACCACTACGAGATCGAGTACACACTTGGTCGAATCTATCCGGTGAAGATCGACCTGCATGTTCGTCCGTTTCGACCGCTTCGGTATTCGCAGACGGTCCCGGACGAGGCGCTTTGGGCGGATGCGGAAGTGCTTGACATGGGCGGAGCGAAAATGTTGCATCCCGCCGCCGACGATATGCTCATTCATCTCGCAACGCACTGCGCCATTCATGGGAACGGGCGCGACTCGTGGCTGACCGATATCGCCAGGTGGATCGAACGCTTTCGCAGCAAGATTGACTGGGATCGGTTCGTAAAGAAGGCGTCGTCGTGGCGGCTTGTGTATGCGATTCGATTCGCGCTGGATGCGGTTGAGGAAAAGTTCGGCGTTGCGATTCCTGCGAATGTGAAAGACGCGCTGGGGCATCAGCGAGTCACGTGGCGCGATCGACTGACGGTCGAGCAAGCGCCGTTTGATGCGTCGCATCCGACGAGGCATGTCCTCGTTAGTGCCATCTGTACGCCGAATTGGACTTTTGTGGCCTCGTATCTTATTGGGATGGCGATTCCTGATCGTGCTCACATGGCTGACTGGTATTGCGGACGACATTTTGGTTGGCTGCCCGCCGCACACCTGCTGCGACTGTGCGGACCGGTGCTGAGCAAGCTACCAAAATTGATGAACCGTTTCAGTCGTATCGAAGTGCGCGAAAGTAAGGTTCATGGGATCGGCGTGTTCGCACGGCGCAAGTTCGGTGGCGGCGAAGTCATTGCACGCTTCGCCGGGAGGCGAACCGATCGCAAGGGGATGTATGTCGTGCCGCAAGTGGATGCACAAGGGGACTCGGTGCGCGTCGAGCTAAGCGGCGACGTACGGTTTCTCAATCACTCATGCAGCGCAAACGCGAAACTTGAACGGTTCGCGCTTGTCGCGGTGAAGCCAATCCCCGCGGGCAAGGAAATTACGATTGATTATGGCCCGGTAGGGTGTTCATGCCGAGATCGAAAGGCAACAGAATCGGGCGGCGCGGAAGCTGTCGAGACGGGAGTATAAGGCGAAGTGAGCGAACAGGGACGTCAAGAAAAACGCAACGAAGTGATCGCGGGGACTGAGTCGCCGAAACAGGGCGATACGTCTCGACGAGATTTTCTTCGCAAGAGCGGTCGGCGGGCGATGTATGTGACGCCAGCGGTCTTATCGCTTAGCGCCTCACTGAAGGCGGCAGCGCTCTCGGGATACGATTCCACCTGCGGCGAAGCGGGGTCGCCGTGTACAGTTGATGCGGATTGTTGCGACGCGCTGACCTGTATGTCGCTTTCATGCAACTAGAAAATTCTATGTACAAAATCACTCAGCCATCGTTCGTTAATGACAATGAAACGTTTCGCCCGGCGAAGCGTGTCGGCATCCGTGCGCACCCCAGCGACGGTGAGGCGGTTCTGTACGACGAGCAAACCAAGACGACATTCCATTTGAACGAAACGGCCTTCTTTATCTGGGACGCTTGCGATGGGATTCGGACGCTGTGCGATCTGGCGGCGCTGTTGATCGAACGTTACGAAGTGGATCCGGCAGCTGGCCAAAACGACGTTGACCAGATCGTCGCTTTTCTCGCAGAAGCTCGGCTTGTAACGGCGGAGGTGCTCGTTGGTACGCTCGTCGAATAATTCTGCAAGCTCGCCGCAAAAGCATCGCGTGGGTGTTCGCCTTGGCGAGTTCGACGTAGCTGTTTCGAGCGACCTGCATACGGTTGTTGATGATGTGCGCGGCCTCTACGCCGGCGCGCCCGCCCCCGGTGGTGATCGCGAGGCGGAGCTTAGCGTTGACGTCTGCACGACGCGGCGGTCGCTGTTTCGGTCGCGACGCTATGGCGTTTTCTGCGACGGCGAGCCGCTTCGCGAGACGCTTCCCGCGGTCGAGGTCTTGCCACACGTGGAGTGGGGACTCAACTATCAGATGATTACCAAGTGTCGTCACCTGCTACAGCTTCACGCAGCCAGTCTCTCTTATCGAGGTGTGGGTGTCGTGTTCGCGGCTCCCTCGGGTAGCGGAAAATCAACGTTGGCAGCGGCGCTGCTCGCTCGGGGTTGGCAATATCTTTGCGATGAGTTTGCCTTGGTTGATCCGGATGACCTGTCGCTTCGCCCGTTTCCCAAGGCGGTGTGCCTGAAGGCGGGGGCGTTTGAGCTTGCTGACGAGATGGGTCTGCCACTGGCGAGAGGTCGCCGCTATATCAAGGGGATTAAGGGCGAAGTGGGATACGTCAACCCGTTCGCGGTCGGTGCTCATGCGATCGGGACGCGGTGTACACTGCGGTACGTCGTGTTTCCTCGGTATGAGCCAAATCGTGATCCTCGACTCTGGTCTATGTCGGATGGGAAAGCGGCGTTCAATCTCGCACGCTGTGCGCTGAATCGTTATGACTTTGACGCGAGTGCGGTTGATTTGTTCAATCGAATCGCGTCAACGACGACGACGCTTGGCATGCAATCGGGAGACCTCGCTACCACGTGCGAACTACTTGAACAAACGATCGAGGGGAAGATCAACAATGAGTAATCCGTTTCGACGCGAGGGCGTCTGCGTTATTATCACCGTTCGCAATGACAAAACAGCGACCGAGCAGACGTTGCGAGCGCTTTCGACTCAGACGCGACCTGCTGACGAGGTGATCGTTGTCGATGGCGGTTCCACCGATGGGACGATTGATGTCATCAGAGCCTTTGGCCAAGGCGATGCGCGAGTGAAGCTTGTTGAAGCGCCTGGTGCGAATATCTCAGCCGGTCGTAACATCGGAATACGTCAGGCGAGATGCGGGATCATCGCCACGACGGACGCGGGGTGCAAGCTCGCGCCGAACTGGTTAGAGGAACTAACCAAGCCGTTTCGCGAAGAGGCTGGCGTCGATTTTGTTGCGGGGTTCTATGAAATTAAGGGCGAGACGATGCTCGAACGCGTCGTCGGACTCGCGACGATGCGCGGTCAGCTTGAAGCGGTCGATCCTGAGCGATTCAATCCTTCCGCGCGGTCGATGGCGTTTACCAAGGACGCTTGGGAACGAGCCGGGGGGTTTCCGGAGTGGATTCGATACTCCGAAGACACGTTATTCGATCATAAAATGCGTGCGCTGAAGGTCTCTTGGCGTTTTGCGCCGAAGGCGATCGTCTCATGGCGGCCTCGAACGTCGATGCGGTCGATTGCGAAACAGTTTTACAACTACGGGACGGGGCGCGGACATACGCAGATTGATGCGGTGAGTCTTCAGTATAATCTCCGCAACGCTGCACTGACGCTCGGAGCGATTTTGGCGTACTTTGTAACGCCTTGGGCGGCGGTCCTGGCATGTGGTCTGGCGTTTTACTTTTATGTTGCGGCGTTTCACCGGATGTGTGATCGGGTCGCGCGCAAACTTGACAGCGGGATGGCGTATCCGGTTTGTCTCGGTGTGATGTGGATTGTTCTGTTGTCAAATACGTGCGGGTATGTGGTGG
>JAJRUK010000188.1 GCA_024277835.1 Planctomycetota bacterium
CATGGAAACTTGTGACGCGATCAGCGGATGCGTCCTCGGCACGCCTCTCGCCTGCGATGATGGCGATGTCTGCAACGGCTTTGAATCCTGCGATGCGTCAACTGGCTGTCAGGCCGGTACGCCGCTCACGTGCGACGATGGCGATGTTTGCAACGGCGCTGAAACCTGCGACGCGGTCAATGGCTGTCAGTTCGGGCCCCCGCTTGTTTGCGATGATGGCGACGTTTGCAACGGACTTGAAACGTGCGACATCCTGTTAGGATGCCTCGGCGGGACTCCGCTGAGTTGCGACGATGGCATTTTCTGCAACGGCGTCGAGAGTTGCGACGCAACCGGCGGATGCCAGCCCGGTCCTGGCGACCCCTGCCAGTCTCCAACGATATGCTCGGAGGTGCTGGGCACATGCGTTGACTGTCTCACCGATACTCACTGCGACGATAGCGATGCGTGCAACGGACTTGAATTCTGCGACGCGCTCGGCGTTTGTCAGCCGGGTACGGGTCTTACTTGCGACGACGGCGATGCGTGCAACGGGATGGAAACCTGCGACGCCTTGAATGGTTGTCAGCCTGGGACGCCTCTGTTCTGCGACGACAACGACGCCTGCAACGGACTGGAAACCTGCGACCCGATGAGCGGTTGCGTGGATGGCATGCCTTTGGTGTGTGACGACAGCGACGTCTGCAACGGCCTCGAAACCTGCGACCCGGCCAGTGGCTGCCTAGGTGGGACGCCGCTCGTGTGCGACGACGGCAACGCTTGCACGGGTACAGAGACGTGCGACCCGACACTGGGCTGCCTCGGCGGAACGGCGCTGAACTGTAATGACGGCAACGCCTGCAACGGCGTGGAAACCTGCGGCCCGCAAAGCGGATGTATCGCTGGCACGCCGCCAACCTGCGATGACAACAACGTGTGCAATGGGTTGGAAGTCTGCGACCCGGTTAACGGATGTCAGGCGGGGACGCCCCTCGTTTGCGGCGACAACGACATTTGCACGGGCACAGAAACTTGCGACCCCATCAATGGGTGTCAGGCAGGAACCCCACTCGCCTGCGATGATGGCAACGCGTGCAACGGTTTGGAATCGTGCGACGCGACCGGCGGGTGTCAGGCAGGAACGCCGCTCGTGTGCGATGACAACAACGTCTGCAACGGACTCGAAACCTGCGACCCGGCGAGCGGCTGCGTCGCGGGAACGCCGCTTGTGTGCGATGACAATGACGTCTGCACCGGACTTGAGACCTGCGACCCGGCGCTAGGTTGCGTGGCCGGGTCAGACCTTGGCTGTGATGACGGCAACGCTTGCAATGGCGTTGAAACCTGCGATCCGCTGGGCGGATGCATTGCGGGCACGCCGCCGGTTTGCGACGACGGAAATGCTTGTAACGGCGATGAAGTCTGTGACCCAGCCAGCGGGTGTGTTGCGGGCACACCCCTCGTTTGCAGTGACGGCGACGTATGCACGGGCACCGAAACATGTGATCCAACGCTCGGTTGCGTCGCCGGGACTCCGCTTGTCTGTGACGACAACAACGCTTGCACGGGTGTCGAAATTTGCGACCCGGACAATGGCTGTCTGGCGGGAACACCGCTGGTCTGCGACGATGGCAACGCATGCAACGGTAGCGAAACGTGCAACCCGATGCTTGGCTGCGAGCCGGGGACGCCGCTTGTTTGCGACGACGGCGATGTTTGTACGGGAATTGAGAGTTGCGATGCGACGCTGGGTTGTCAACTTGGGAGTCCGCTTGTCTGTGATGATAACGACGTCTGTACCGGTTTCGAGACGTGCGACCCTACTGCGGGATGTCAACCTGGAACGCCGCTCGACTGCGACGACGGGGACGTGTGCAACGGACCTGAGCTATGCGACCCGGTGGAAGGATGCCAGAAATTAGCAGTGGTGGTGCTCATTTGTGACGACAACAACGTCTGCAACGGCATCGAAACCTGCGACCCGGTGAATGGTTGCGAGCCGGGAGTTCCGTTGGTTTGCGATGATAACGACGTGTGCAACGGCATCGAATCTTGCGACCCCATCAATGGATGCGAGATGGGGACGCTCCCCGATTGTGACGACGGCAACGTGTGCAACGGATTAGAAACCTGCGACGCGATGTTGGGATGTCAGCCGGGTATGCCGCTCACTTGCGAAGATAACAACCCATGCACCGATGACGCTTGTGACATGCAACTTGGTTGAGTGTTCACCAACGATGACATGAACGACTGCGAGCTTGATGGCGACCTCTGCACGATCGACGAGTGCATTAGCGGGGTTTGCATCACCGACAACGTTACGTGTCCCGCCACGACGGAGTGTGCAACCTGTGCTTGCGAACCGGCGACCGGCAATTGCATCAATCAGCCAATCAACGAAGGATTGATGTGTACTGATGACGGTAACGAGTGCACGGACGACCTTTGCCAAAACGGCGAATGCATAAACGATGACTTGCTGGACGGAACACTCTGCAACCAGGACATGATCGAGTGTACACTCGACGTCTGCGCGACGGGCGTTTGCGTCCATCCGGACGAACCTCTGGGCGCGATCTGCGGCTCCCAGACGCCGGGCGGCGTATGCGACAATGAGGACCAATGCGACGGCACGGGTCTTTGCGACCCGAATCTCGAACCCTCAACGACTGAGTGTCGCGCTGTCAGTGGAGAGTGCGACGTCGCAGATTTCTGCACGGGAACCTCGGCGCTATGCCCACCTGATGGGACCGTCGCGGATGGATCCCTCTGTACGCAAGACGGTACTTTCTGTAACGGCGAAGAAGTTTGCACCGCTGGCACATGCGGACCGGGCGACGCGCCGTGCGTCGGATCTGCGTTTGGCACCTGCTGCGAGGGCAATACGATGTGCGTTCGCACCTGTTGCTCAAGCTCCGAGTGTGACGACGGCGATCCTTGCACATCCGACACGTGCATCGGAGGTGACTGCTTCTTCGCGAATATCTGCGGCGCTTGCTGCACGTCAGACGGCACATGCTTGACGCGCCGCACCGAGGCGGCGTGTAACTCTGCGAGCGGGTTCTACCGCGGAAACGGCACCTCTTGCTTTGGCGATTCCGACGGCGACGGCGCAGACGACTTGTGCGTCCCGCCAGTGCTACCGACCGCTTCGGGATGGAGCATGGCCATCCTTGTCCTTGCGATGCTTGCTGGACTCATGCTCAAGTTCGGACGCGCACCTGCCCGAAGTGAGCCTATGTGAATGGAAGCACAAAAAGCGGTAAGAACCTAAAGCGTTCAGACAAGAAAAACACCAACGGCCCCTCCTCGCGATTTCCCGCGTCGAGGGGTCGCGTCTTGCGCGCGACGATCGTTTTTGTCGTACTGTTGGGACTGTTCTACGCATTCGTTCACTCCCCCTCCGCGGTCGGAAAGACGACGTGGCAACCCTACCTTCAAGTCCACGCCAAAGTCGTCGCCAGCCTCTTGAATGTCCTGGGCCGCGACGTTCACGTCGATGACTCGACGGTCATTTCGAAAGAATTCGCGATGGAGATTATCCGCGGTTGTGACGCCATAGAGCCGGTCGCCGTCTACGTCGCCGCCGTAGTCGCATCGCCCGTGCGAATCATATGGCGCGTTGTCGGCGTCCTCGGCGGAACGATCGCGCTGGTCGTGGTCAATTGGCTCCGGTTGGTGATGCTCTACTTTGTGGGCGTGTACTGGCGAAGCATGTTCGACCTGCTCCACGAAAGTATCTGGCAGGCCATCTTCATCGGCTTGGCCATCGTCTTCTGGATGATATGGGTCGATTGGGCGACGCGAACCTCGAAAGCGGCAGACGATGCACCTGCGTAAGAAACCGATTCGCTTTTTTCTGACGTTCCTGTTCACCTTTGCCGCGTTTATCGCAGCCTGGAACGTCGTGGGAAGTGCGTATGGGTCGCTCTTTCGCGGCGCGGGCGGCATGATGGCCATCGCCACCGGGCCGTGGTCCGTCAAATACTCACGTCAGCTCGACGGTGACGTGCATCATGACACACAGATGCTCCTGCGAAACCGCCGGGATAGCCTCAAACGCGACGTCAGTCTCAGCAGCAGACGCATAGCCTATATGCCAACCGCCTTCCTCATCGCCCTTACCCTCGCCACCCCGGTCCCGTGGGCACGAAAGCGCATCGCTATGCTATGGGGTCTGATCGGCGTTCACATCAACATTGCAGCCCGCCTCGCCATCCTTCCGGCAACCTACATCGCCGCGCGTGGCGAGGACACGAGCGAAACGCTTCTGAGAAAGCTCGAATGGGTTCTGTCCGGCTCCTCAGCGGGGTGGGCCATCGTTCCGCTCATCATCTGGGTGGGCATCATACTCAATTACGCCCTTCCAAACGCAAACGCCGACTCGCAGCAATCCGACGCCGATAACAACCCAGGTTAGCCACCGCCGTGGACCCTCGCACCAGGAACAGTTATCGACCTTGCATCAAATCTCCCCGCGAGGATACAATGCGTGGCTACGACTGGATTATTCGAAGTCGAAACCCGGCAGGACAACTGTGACGAACAACGGCGAAACAAATTCTGATAACGATCCGCAATCCGGCGCGAGCGGAGAACCGCAACCGTCCGCCAAGACGCCGCGACCCACGCCCCGTCGGCGCCCGAAGACATGGATGGAAACCCATGGCCGCGACCTCAAGTTTATCGTGATCTTCGTATCGCTGATGAGCGTTTACTACTTCGCCACAACGACGGCGTTGCTCAACGAACGATTCTTCCCGTGGTATCTCGATGCAACCGCGGAGGCAGGCGGCGTTGTGCTTCACGCGGTCGGGTATGACAACGTCCGCGTCGTCGGGACAGCCATGGACACCATCGACAACTCAAGCGGGACCATCAGCGTCGAGCGAGGCTGCGATGCCATCGCACCGACCGCCCTGTTTGTCTCGGCGGTGATCGCGTCGCCGGCGTCGCTGGGATCAAGACTCTTCGCTATTCTCGCCGGCACGTCGATCCTGATGGTCGTGAACCTGCTGCGAATCATCTCGCTTTTTCTAACAGCGGTACATTGGCCTAAGATTTTCGACTTCATGCATCTCGATGCCTGGCAGTGGGCGTTCATCGCCCTCGCGGTCTTCATGTGGGGTGTCTGGGCGTCGTGGGCGGCGCGGCGATCGCGAAAGAGGCTGGCTGATGTCTCAACCTAGCGTCCCGGTGCGATTTCTCAAGTTCGTCGCGGGAACGTCCGAATCGGCGAAGGATCTGCACTCGCCCGTTGCAGCCATTCGCTTTTCGGTCATCACGACGGTTCTTTACGTTGTGCTGATGTCGTCGCAGCTCGATCTGCAAGCACGGTTCGCACCGGTTTTTCGCGCTTGCGGGAATTACCTTTTTTCAGACGGATTCTGGTCACACGACAAAGCAAGCGTTCACTTTTTCGACGCCTCCGCGGACGATCTCTTTCAACAGGTCGATAAGGCGTTCGTTATGGATCTGCCGCCTAAGACACGCATCCCCCGAGCGCAGGGCGAAAAAGATACGCTCTTGTTCCTGCAAAACCAGGACCCGCCCGGTGCGGGTTTCCTGCGAACCGG
>JAJRUK010000189.1 GCA_024277835.1 Planctomycetota bacterium
AGTTAAGCTCATCATCTTGTGTGGCACCGGTTTGTAACCGGTGCGTGGTAGGCGTCGATCATCCATCCGCGACGTGACCTCCCATGACCGAACTTGTCTCCGTCTTCATTCTTGGGTTGCTCAGCTCTGCCCACTGCCTGGGCATGTGCGGCGGGTTTGTGGTGACAATCGGGGCGACGCGCCAACCCATCGGCCCGCTCGCCCTGCGGCAACTCGTTTACAGCTTCGGTCGCGTGACAACGTATGCCTTCATGGGCGCGATCGCGGGCTTCTCAGGACTCTACCTTTCCCGGTTCGATTCGACGCTGGTCACGGTGCAGCAAGTTTTTTCAATCGTTGCGGGTGTGATGATGCTGGCAATCGGGGCGTCGGTGTTTGGTCTTTTTCGGCTACCGGTGCTCAAATCGCTCGGAGTTGGCTCGCTCTTCGCCCCTCTGTTTCAACAGCTACTTTCCGCCAAGGGAACGCACGGTTTCTTCCTCGCTGGCATCGCGAACGGGTTTCTGCCGTGCGGACTCGTCTACGCGTTCGTTGCGAAGGCTGTTGCGTCGGGCAGCATGGTGGACGGGCTGTCGATCATGATCGCGTTTGGCCTAGGAACAGTTCCTGCGATGGTCGCGATGGGGTGCAGCGGACAGTTGATCGGTCACGCAGCCAGGCATAGGATTCTTCAGGTCGCTGCGTGTCTGGTGATTATCGCCGGGGTTGTGACGATCGTCCGCGCGATCCCATCTGTAACGCCCTGCGAAAACTGCGACCCGCCTGCCGAATCGATCACGCTCACTGATTAGAGCAAGTAACAGCCAGCTCTAGCGGGTTTGTTCTGCCGTCCCCCCTTTACCAAGGGGGGATCGAGGGGGGTTGCCTGCGTCACATGAGTATTGGATGCTCAAGCCCCGTTGATTCCCTCAATAGATCCGTCGCTCACTCGCATAACCACATTGCTCGACTACACTTCAACTCGATCACAGAGCACAAAGAACGCCATGACGACCGACCAAGCTCAACAACAAAGCGCGACGTGCGACTACTGTCATCTACCGGTGCGCGTAGCAGGAAACGTCGGCGGTGATGGGCCACTCTATTGCTGCTACGGCTGTCGGTTCGCTGCCCAGATTACACAAGCTCGCGGAGAGCGGGGCCAGGCGACGTGGATGGTGACACGACTCGGCGGGTCAGTCTTCTTATCGATGGGTGTGATGGTGTTTAGCCTGGCGATGTACTCTCAGGACGTGTACGACATCGACCTGTCGCAAGAGTCAGCCTTTGCCTCGCAGTGGATCGGACTGCTTCGTTACGCGTCTTTGGTCATGGCGACGCCGGTCTTTTTGATGCTCGGGCTACCGATTCTGAGCAACGCTTTCGATCAACTCGCGAGAAGACAGATCACCACCGACGCACTTGTGATTGTCGGCGTGGGGGCGGCCTTTCTTTCGTCCTACATCTCGACGCTCACCGACAGCGGCGCGGTGTATTACGAAACGGCGTGCATGATTCTCGTTCTGCTTACGCTGGGGCGATATCTTGAGGCGATTGGTCGACTTCGAGCGTCCGAAGCGGTCGAAAAGTTGCATGAACTCGTCCCTGACACTGTGTCGGTCGTGCGGGCTGGGAAATCAATATCGGTTTCGGCGGGTGATATTCGAAAAGACGACGTCTTCGAGGTTGCAGCCGGTGATCGCATCGCAGCCGATGGCGTAGTCGAGCGCGGGCGTGCTCACGTAGACGAGATGATCGTCACAGGCGAGAGCATCCCCATCGAAAAGTCGCCGGGAGATGTCGTCCACGCGGGGGGAACGAATACGGACGGACTCCTTACGATCCGGGTCACGTCGAACGGGTCGGACTCTGCTCTAACGCGTTTGCTCGCGCTCCTTGAGGAAGCAAAACGCTCGAAGGGATCGTACGAGCGACTGGCGGATCGCGTGGCGGGCGTTTTCGTACCCGTCGTTATCGTACTCGCGGGGGTGGCTGCGTTTTTGGGGTATGGTCGCGGCGGAACGGATGAGGCGATCATGACAGCCCTCGCCGTCCTGGTGATTTCGTGTCCATGCGCACTGGGAATCGCAACGCCGCTTGCGATCTGGGTCGGGCTTGGTCGCGGCGCGAGCAGGGGCGTACTGTTTCGCAATGGCGAAACCGTCGAGAAGCTGGCGAGCGTTCGGGCGGTCGCCTTCGACAAAACCGGAACCATCACAACGGGCAACCCGACGGTGGAAACGGTTCATGTGACCCCCAACGATCGCACCGGCGATGACCAGATTCGCGCGTGGATGCGGGGGATGGCGGAAACTTCGAGGCACGTGCTGGCGAGGAGTCTTGCGAGATACTTAGCGCACGAGGGTATCGAACGCGGCGAGGTAACGGACATTCAAAACATCCCCGGTCGCGGAGTCACGGGAACGACGGCGGGTCGTATCGTTCGACTCGGTAGCGTCACCATGATGCGTGAAGCGCAACTCAGTTTTCCAAAAAAACTCGAACAGGCAGCGACCTCAGCCATGGCGAACGCGCTCGGCGTTGTTTGCTTCGCCGTAGAAGACGAAGTACATGCGGTCGCCTCTTTTTCTGAGTCAACAAGAGAGAACGCGCAGGCGTCGCTCGCACAACTCCGCCATCTCGGACTCGATGTATCGATTCTTACGGGGGATCACGCGAAACGCGCGGAGCGAATTGGCGTCGCGCTCGACGTGGAAGTGCTTTCAGAACTC
>JAJRUK010000190.1 GCA_024277835.1 Planctomycetota bacterium
AGTCTGTTTGAAATCGATCGAGAGCTTCGATCGTCTTTCCCTGACGTGGATATCATCCCCTATGTCGCGGATGTTGCCGACCGCCGGCGGGTGGATGCCCTGTTCGCTGCGGAGCGACCGTCGAGCGTTTTTCACGCGGCAGCTCACAAACACGTTCCGATGATGGAGGGGAACCCCGGCGAGGCGCTCAAGAACAACATCGGCGGCTCGCGCACGGTGGCAGACGCTTGCATCGCGGCGGGTGTCGCGAAGATGGTCATGATTTCGACGGATAAGGCTGTGAATCCGACGTCCGTGATGGGCTGTACGAAGCGCGTTGCGGAGATGTACGTGCAGGGGTTGACCGGCGCGGGCGTGACGCAGTTCGTGACGGTACGCTTTGGTAACGTCCTCGGCAGCAGCGGTAGTGTCGTTCCGATTTTCAAGAAGCAAATCGACGCGGGCGGCCCGGTCACAGTGACACACCCTGACATGACACGCTACTTCATGACGATCCCGGAGGCGGCGCAGCTAGTCTTGCAAGCGGGAACGATGGGCAAGGGCGGGGAGATTTACGTCTTGCACATGGGCGAACCTGTGAAGATCGTCGATCTCGCGCGCGATATGATTACGCTAAGCGGCTTGCGACCTGACGTTGACATCGACATCGTGTTCAGCGGGACCAGGCCTGGCGAAAAACTATTCGAGGAGCTATCCAACGAAGGCGAAAACGTCGGAGAAACCGCTCACCCTAAGATCGGTATCTGGAAACATCGACCCGAGAATTTTGACTCTGTCGTGGCGGGGATGGAGCGACTTTTCGCGATGGCGGACGATGCGAAGCTCGACGCGATTCGATCGGACCTCAAAAAGATCGTCCCCGAATATCAACCGGGACCGGAGTCGAGTCGGAGCAGTTCAAACGCAGAACCAACCCCCGAACGCGCTAGCCTGTAAGCGCCGTCTCAGCTCTTGAGAACAAAAAAACGGCGCGATTCGCGTGAACGAGATCGCGCCGTCATTCATTTTCTTTTGCACCGGTTACAAACCGGTGCCACACAAGAGCGTGCGTGCCAGTCACAGCACGCGGACCCGCCCCTACGCGTTGGCGGTTTCGAAGTAATCCTGCGACTTGACCGGGTCGGGGATCATTGTCTTGTCGCCTGGGTTCCAGTTGGCCGGGCAGACCTCGCCGTTTTTCTCGACGAACTGGAACGCTTCGATGATGCGGATGGTCTCATCGACGTTGCGACCCACCGGGAGATCGTTGATCGTCGAGTGACGCACGATGCCCTTCGGGTCGATCACGAACAGTCCGCGCAATGCGATGCCCGCGTCGAGAAGCACGTCGTACTTCTGCGCGATAGACTTATCAAGGTCGGCGATCAGCGGGAACGACACGTCGCCAAGTCCGCCCTTGTTGCGGGGCATCTGCGTCCACGCGAGGTGCGAGAAATGACTATCAACAGAGATGGCAGCCGCCTTAGCGCCGATTTTCTCGAAGCGACCGGCGGCATCGCTGTACGCGATGATCTCCGTCGGACAGACGAACGTGAAGTCGAGCGGGTAAAAGAAAAGTACAAGCCACTTACCGTCGTGAAGCTTGTCCCACGTCAGGTCAGTGATCTGTCCATCGACGACAGCTTTGCAGTCAAACGTTGGTGCGGGTGATGTTACCAGTGGCATATCGGGTGTCCTCCTTCGTTGGGAACCAAAGTTTCATTCAAGGCGGGGTGGGAGGCGAAACACGTCCCCATCGCCCCCGTCGAGAGGCGAGCATTATACCCGACAACCGCAGAACGGACAATCGAACATGTTCCCTCGAACGTCGGTTTTGGTCGTGTAGCAGTGTTGCCGCATTGCGGGTTCGCGGATGATGGGACACCTTTGTATTCAGGTGTCTGTGCAGTCTAAAGCCTGCGGCTTGGGGGGGGCGGATGGCGGCGTTACTGGGGAGTTACTTGGCGGGGCGACTTATCAGGACAATGCCAGCGCTGTCGGCGTCAGCGATGGTTTTTTCGCGTTCGACGATGACTGTTTTGCCAGCTTCGATGACGAGCATTTTCGCACCATGTCTTGCGAGGTTGGCGATGGTGTCGGGGCCTACGGTCGGGACGTCGAAACGCATGTCCTGGTTCGGTTTGGCGACTTTGACCATTGTCCACGCGCCGTTTCGCACGAGCGCACCGGCGCGTTCGATCATGCGGTCGGTTCCTTCGATGGCTTCGACGGCGACGACCTCGGTTTCTTTGACGGCGATGGATTGACCAATGTCGAGGCGACCCATCTCCTTGGCAATCTTCCATCCAAAGTCCGCGTCACGCACTTGCGCGTCGGAAGGCTTGCCGTGAGTGAGAATGCCTTCCGGGGCCATGTCGTCTTCGCAGTATTTTACGCACTCTTCCATGATGATCCCGTGCCTGGCGAACTCGTCGGCGACGGCGGACAGGACCGCGTCGTTTCGTTTATCCTTAAGTCGCAGAAACCATATTCTCGCGGCAGTGAAGTCAGGTAGCAAGCGGAGAAGTCGAAACCGCCCGTACATGGTCGATTTTGTGACCGAACCGGCGAGTATGACGGAGTGGATTTGCTGACGCTTGAAAATCCGTAGCCATCGCCCCATTTTCGTCATGCCCGCCCAGCGAAAATTGTCCGCGTGCGAGGCGATCGTTGGGTCGGCGAATCCTTTGAGGCCCACAATCGTGACATGACATCCCGCCCGTCGCGCACCGTCAGCCACCATGAAAGGGAACTGCCCAGCGCCAGCGATAATGCCAAGTTTGTTGGAAGAGGAAGGTGTTACGGCATCCATTATGAAACCTTGTCGCCGTCTACTTTCTCTTCCTCGACCGTTTCACATCCGACCTTATCGCGAAGTTCTTTAATCTGACGCTCGAGTTCTTTGATACGTTTTGTCCACTCGGGTAGTTGCCTAACGACGCTCAAGGCTCGCTTCGCGCGGGCGATTGGCATCACGGGTGAGCCAAACAGCTTTGCGCCAGCCTCGACGCTATTATGGATTCCTGATTGACCTGCGACCTGCACGTCGTCTCCAATTTCAAGGTGCCCGCTGACACCAACTTGTCCGCCAAGGGTGACGTGTTTACCGATGGTGGCTGATCCTGCGACGCCGACTTGACCGACGAACATGCAGTTCGGTCCGATCTTGGTTCCATGTCCGATGACGACGTTATTGCTGAATTTTGTTCCCGCGCCGATGGTCGTCTCCCCAAGCGTTGCACGGTCGATCGAACAGTTGGCACCGATCTCGACGTCGTCGCCAAGGATCGCGATTCCGATTTGTGGAATCTTGATCCAGTTCTCGCCGTGCGGGGCGTAGCCAAGACCGTCTTCGCCGATGACAGAACACGCGTGAACGGTTACGCGGTTTCCGAGTTGGCAACGGTCATAGATCACGACATTCGGATAGAGCGCGCAGTCGTCGCCGAGTGTTGCGCCGTCCGCGACATAACATCCGGGGTAGATTGTGCAGTTGTCTCCGATGGTGGCGTTGGCCGCGATCGTCGCGCCAGCGGCGATGTTCGGGTTAGTTCCTATCTTCGCACTTGGGTCGATTGTCGCTTGTTCGCTGACTCCCCATTGGGGCTGCAGGCGGTGGCCATGGATGGCGATGATGGCGACGGTGATCGCGGCATAAGGATTGTCGCAGCGGATCGCGCTGATCGCAGGTGGTGTTTCAATGCCGTTTTCAGTAACGATGGCCGACGCTCTTGTCCCGGCGATGGCGGATGCGTACTTTGGATTAGAGAGGAAGCTGATCTCGCCGGGGCGAGCTTCTTCGAGCGTGTTGACGGCGCAGACGGTGATGTCATCGCCGTCCAAGGCCGCTGGGAATCCCGCCTGCGAGATGGTCTCGCAGAGTTTACTGAGTTTCATTTCCGCCACAACCTGGACCCTTCAAACAAAGGCTCGCGCTCACCGCGCGGTACGTGCACATTGTACTTGGGGTGTTTCGAGGGTGTCAAACGCGGCGTTTATGGTTCGCGAATGTCGGTTACTTGGGGATTGAGCGGGATGGGGTATTTCTTCTTGATGATCGCACCGGGGCCAAGCCCGACGGTCACATACCCATCGCGTTCGATCTTTCCGAGAACACTCTGAAGCGAGGCGATCGCTTCGGACAGTCGTTCAAACGTCACGACGGCGGATTCGTAGAGTCGTTCGTCGCGGACGAGCAGCCCCGCAGTTCCTTGGCCTTCGGCGATACGCTGCATGGTCGTCGAAAGGCTCCGGGTTCCGTCGTCGAGGTTGTCGAGGACGTGGTTGAGCTTGGCAAAGGATTGGTCGAGGTTTTTCTCTGTCTTGTCCAGGCCATTCGCGAGGGTTGACGTAATTTCTACGCTCGCAGTCTTCCAATGTTGGACGGTATCTTTCAGGTCCGCTGTGATCGTTTTGAGGTCTCCAACGACGTCTTTGACGTCGCGCTGCACGTTCACATCGCCAAGGACGACGTTGAGGTTGGCGGCGAGGGTGTCAATGCGTTCGACGACGGTGGCGAGGTTCGCTGTCATTTCCAAGCTTGGATTTCTGACGTCTGCCACTGTTCTTGGTTCGAGCAACTCCGCGAGGTTGGTCGCGACCGGGGTGGAGGCGTCGGCAAAGTTGCCGATGTTGTCGATCGTTCGCTGCACCGATGCGACGAGGTCTTTGGTGATAAGCTCGCCAATCAAGCTGTGCATCTCGCCTCGGATCGACGCTCCTTCTTTGGGCAGTGGATCGCGTTTTCTGTCGGGGGGCGTGATGATCTCGACGTGCCCGGTTCCGATTCCGAGGGTCGCGCCATAAACTCGTGCGACCGCTCCTTCGGGAATGACGTACGGGTCTTTGATGCGGGCGACGATTTCAACGCCGAGGTCAGGGCGAGTCGTATCGACGAACTCAAGTTCTTTGACGCGCCCGATTTCGACGCCGTTGAGTTGGATGGGGCTTCCCGAATCCACCCCACGAAGCTCTTGCACGTCAGTGATCCGCAACGTCCATTCGTTTCCGCCCATCCACGACGGCGCTTCGCCAAACCAGATCATCAGAGTGCCCAGGACGAGCATCGAAACAACGACGAAGATGCCCACCCATAGATTGCGTTCTGTATCGGTCATCGCTTGGTCTTCTCCTCGATCGATTGGAGCGATTAAAGTGCGTCCGGGGTGCATCGACCATGGACAAAGCAGCGCACCCGCTCGTCATCGCAACTTTCTATTGAATCCGGCGTCCCGTCAAAGATAAAATCGCCCCGGTAGAGCATGACGATTCGATCGGCGACTTTCAGAGCACTGGCCATGTCGTGCGTGACGACCACGCTTGTTACACCAAGCTCCCGCTTGAGTTTGAGTATCAATTCATTGATCTCGTCCGCACGTGGCGGGTCGAGTCCGGTTGTTGGTTCGTCGTAAAGAATCAGCTCCGGGTCGAGCGCGATCGCTCGTGCTAGGGCGACGCGCTTTTTCTGACCACCCGACAAATCGGCAGGCCAATTCTCCTGCAAACCATCCAAACCGACCATCGCTAGCTTTTCCTGCACGATTTTCGCAATCTCACGCCGCGACTTCCGCGTATGTTCCTCAATCGGAAACGCAACGTTGCCGCCGGCCGTCATCGAATCAAACAGCGCACTAAGCTGAAACAGGAAGCCGAATCGTGGCCTGATCTTGGAAAGGTTTCGATCGGGCATATTGTCGATTCGCTGGTCATGGAAATACACTTCGCCCCGGTCCGGGCGGATGAGGCGAACGATGTGACTCAGCAGTACGCTTTTACCCGCACCCGATTCGCCGATGATGACCGTCGTATGTCCTTTTCGCAGCGTCAGGTTCACACCGTTTAGAACCAGGAGCGATCCGAAACGCTTGTGAACATTCACGAGGCGCACGATCGCGCTTGGGTCTTCGCTGGTGGAATCTGGCGGTGTTATGTTCTTGACCATCATACCAGCGACTTGAATCCATAGAGTCCGCGATACAGCCCGGACAGGAAGTAACCGATAATGAAATCCGTCACCAGGATCGTGATAAAGCTAACGACGAACGACTCAGTACAGGCCCGTCCCACGCCCTCAGCGCCTTTGCGGCAGTGGAACCCCTTGTAGCACGAGATTAACCCGATCGCGCCGCCGAACACGACGCTCTTGATGAATCCGACCATGATGTCCCACATCATGATCGCGTCTTCGATGTAGTACCAGTAGGGCGAACTCGGAATGTGTTTCAATTGAACCGCCACCCCCCAACCAGCCAGACAGCCAAACAAGTCACAGAAGAACGTAAGCAGCGGCGTTAGCAAGATGCATGCAAGGAAGCGAGGAACGACGAGTTGTCGGATCGGGTCTGCACCCATGACGGTGAGTGCGCTGATCTGCTCGGTCACCCGCATTGTGCCAAGCTCCGCCGTTAGCGCACCGCCAACCCGACCAGCGACCATCACGCCCGCGAGAACCGGTCCTAGCTCTTGCACAAGCGTAAGCGTCACAAGAACGCCCATGCGATCCTGGAAGCCGGCTGCCTTGAGTTGGTCGTAACTTTGGACGGCGAGAACCAATCCCACGAATGTCCCCGTGACGGCGATTACGGGGAGGGTGCGGTTGCCGACTTCGTACATCAGCGGAATCGTCCGTGCCCAACTTCGGATCTGGACCAGACCGGGAATCAGCCAGCGGACCATCAGCCACGAAAACGTGCCAAACTGCCCGAGCGATCCTAGCGTTGTAATTGTCTTTGCGCCGAGCGCTGCGAACACGATGGACATCCTGTCTTCGGTTTGGAAAAACGTCGCTGGGCACCTGCCGTCGGACGGTCCCGCGTACCCTTATTTCGACCGCGGCTCTGGCGGGCGCAAAATATCGTGATATTGGATCGTTTTCGACCAAACTCACCGTTCTTCGCCATCGAGGAGGTTTGTCCGTGCCGACATCTTCCGCTGCGAGCCAAATTATGTCGCCAGCGCGAATAATCTCAAATGTCAAAATGGGTTACTGCCAGTGCGTGATAGCAGGTCGAGATAAATCGCGTTCGACAATTTTAGACAATCAATTTGACGATCCGCGCGTGTCGGCGGCGGAAACTAGGGTGGATGGCACATGGCGTGCTTGTCAGAATTGACTAGGGGAGTCGTCCACCCGTGGCGCGGGGGGGCTGAGACTCTTCGGGCCGTTGTGACTACTCGTGCGCTGTGAGATACCGGATTTCTACTGTACCCGGTCAGTGTGCAAGTTCTCAAGGCCAATCAGAATAACACTGGAGGTATCTACCGAATGACAAAACTCGCCCTCGCTCCACCCATCGATGGGACAAATCAACATACTCACGCACAACCCAAGCATCCTCTGGGCAGCAAGGCCCGGGTTCTGCTCAGCAGCGCATTTGGCCCCTACGCCGTCGATGACGAGTATGGCAGCCGGACCATCAACCCGATGGAGCTTTATCACAATCAGGTGACGCGCGTTCAGCGGGCGTTTTCGCTGCGGATGTTCCATCGCTCGTGGGGTCTGATGCTGATCAAGGAGAATCTCACTTCCCCTTGCACGCTTCTAGACTTTCCGACGATCGAGCGGTTCGTTGAAGAAATCACAACGCACCATTACGACGTTGTGGGGATCGGAGCGATCATGCCCAACGTCGGCAAGGTCAAGAAAATGTGCGAGTTGGTTCGCCGGCACCTTCCCGATGCCACGATCATCATTGGCGGACACGTTGGAGGTATTCCGGACATTGCCGAGCGGATGCCCGTCGATTATGTCGTTCGCGGTGAGGGCGTTAGCTGGATGCGCCGATACCTTGGCCAGGATGACAGCGCTCCGATTCGTCATCCGAGAGTTTATTCGGGCATTGGCGCGCGCACGTTGGGCGTCACGCTTCGGGAAAAACCGGGCGATGTCGCAGCTACGTTGATTCCGTCGGTCGGTTGTCCGCTTGGGTGTAATTTCTGTTCGACGTCGTCGATGTTTGGCGGCAAGGGCAAGTGCTTCCACTTTTATGAGACCGGCGACGAGTTGTTTGAGGTCATGTGTGAGCTAGAGCGGGAGATGCAGATCAATACGTTCTTCGTGATGGATGAGAACTTTCTTCTACATCGCAAGCGTGCTCTCCGACTTCTCGAATTGATGATCGAGCACAACAAACCGTGGGCGATGTATGTCTTTGCATCGGCGAAAGTGTTGCGCTCTTATAGTATCGAACAGCTTGTGGGACTGGGGATTTCATGGGTTTGGCTCGGGTTGGAGGGCGAAAGCTCTCAATACGCCAAGGTCAAGGGCATTGATACTCTGACGCTTGTCCGCGGGTTGCAGGAGCACGGGATTCGTGTGCTTGGGTCGTCGATTATTGGGCTGGAAGAACACACGCCCGACAACATTGACGCTGCCATCGATCACGCCGTCGCTCACGATACTGAGTTCCATCAGTTCATGCTCTATACGCCTATTCCTGGCACGCCGCTACACGCCGAGCACAAAGCGAAGGGGCTGCTCCTTGACCTGGAAGAGTGCAGTGAAGCGGACGCCCACGGGCAACTGCGATTTAACTATCGACATCCCAATATCAAGAACGGCGAAGAGACGGAGTTCCTTTTGCGAGCGTTTCAGCGCGATTTCGACGTCAATGGCCCCAGCATTATTCGCATCACGCGAACCGTGCTCAAAGGTTGGAAGCGATACAAGAATTGTCCGGACCGCCGTGTTCGCACTCGATTCGCCTTTGAAGCGCGAGAGCTGGCTGTGACCTATGCCGGTGCGCTGTGGGCGGCGAAGAAGTGGTTCAAGTACAACCCGGCGCTGGCGAGCAAGATATCCGACACGTTGACGGACCTCTATCGCGAGTTCGGGCTTAAGTCCCGGTTACTTGCACCCCTGTTGGGGCGATACTTGCGATATACGATCGCTCGCGAGGATCGGCGATTGAGCGAAGGAATGACGTACGAGCCACCCTGTTTTCGTGAGACCAATCGCGTGGCCGCTGCGGTAACTGCTGGGTGACCTTGCCGTTTCGTGACTGTTCGCGTGAGATGTCTGAAGCGTAGATCGACCGACCTCGCCATCACGTTTGGCGGGGTCGCTATGCGCTTGCGCGCTCCTGCCATATCATCCGCCAAATGACGCAATCGCCGAAAGTGTCCATTGTCGTTCCTGCCTATCGCGAGGGTGAGAATATCGCGCCGCTTACGGAGCGGATTTTCGCGGCGACGCTGGCTGCGGGTCTTGAGGCCGAGCTAATCATCGTCGATGACGATTCGCAGGACGGGACCGAAGAGGCGGTCGAAGCGCTTCGTAGCCGGTTTCCGATCAGGCTGATCGTTCGTCGAGGCGAACGCGGACTGTCGGGGGCAGTGCTTCGTGGGTTCAGCGAGGCGAAGTCGGACCGGTTCGTTGTTCTCGACGCTGACCTTCAGCATCCACCCGAGACCATCCCGGCGATGGTCGCACCTCTTGACGGGGGTTCGTGCGATTTTGTGATTGGCACGCGTTACGCGGGCAGCGGGGGGATTGCCAGCGATTGGCCTCTCGGTCGCAAGCTTGCAAGCAAGCTCGCGACGCTGGCTGCGAGACCTCTCGCCCACGTTTCAGACCCCATGTCGGGTTTCTTCGCCTTACGCCGCGAAACGTGGCAGCGTGCGGAGAAACTCGATCCGGTCGGTTACAAAATCGCGTTGGAACTCATCGTTAAGTGTCGGTGCAGGCGCATCGAGGAAGTGCCAATCGACTTCGCCGCCCGGGTCGCTGGCGAAAGCAAGGCGTCGTTGAAAGAGGGTCTTCGTTATGGCCAACACCTTTGGCGACTCTACTGGTTTCGCTTTCGTGGGTGGATCACCGCGCTATTCATCACTGCCGTCGTGGGGATCGGGTGGCTTGTAGGGCGTTGAGGATCTTGTCTGCACGTGTGGCACTGGCACCCTGCCGGGGAATGTGGCGACCCCACTATACGACATACGGATTTTGCAGGCTTCACACTTTACGGTGCTGCTTTGTGTGGTTGTGCGTAGAACGCGTTCCATATCCCGTCCGCGAAAAGGCGATTCGCTTCTTCGTTGGGATGGGGATCCTGCCAACTAAGAATGAGTGAGCCAGGCGGTTTGCCAGCGATCGTCGATCGCAAATCGACGACCGGTACGCCGTTTTCTTCAAAGAAGTTCGCCACTTGCCCGTGTACCTTCGCCGCGTCGTAACTCTCGCCGCTAATGACAATGAACGGAAGGATCGCCACGCGCAATTTGATATTGCGCTGGCGACAAATGTTGATGATTTCACCGAGTAGCCTTTCTTGCTTTGTCCAGATTTCCTCGTCCGAATAGGCCTCGGCGAGTCGATCGCCGTATGGTGTCGTTTCGAGAAGTCGCAGTGCGATGACTCGATGGTAGACCCAATCAAGCAAGAATGAGCTTTCGGTGTTGAGATACACGCTCTTGGGTGCGGTGTCAGGATGAAAGTCCGCGGTGACGGGGATCAGGTTGTGGATATCGTTGGGCAGGTAGCACAGGACGAGTTCGTCGATGTTGTACGGTTCTAGGTACTTGCGAATTGCTTTGAGTTGATCCTGCGTGTCCCACCCGCCCCATGCGACGTTCATCGCTTCGACTCGTTTGATCTGCGTCTTGTGAAAGCGTTCCTGGATGATGTCGCTGAAGCGATTCTCGACTCGGTTGATCCCCCAGCCGTAAACGAATGAGTCACCGACGAACGCCATGCGATACGTGCCGGGCGGTCTTTCTTGCTCCCATTCCTTGTCGCGGCAATAAAGCGAATTCACCGAAGTGTACGTCGCCTGCCATCGCTTGCAGGTTAATGTTGCGCCCATGACGTCGGTTGAGACGCTGACGAATCTCAGGTAAGCCTCCGCTGTCAGCGCGAACGTCGCGAGCAAGCATAGTCCCAACGCAAGATTCCCCGCCACAAGTCGCAGTCGCGGTTTGCGATTGGATGGCCAGGCCTTAAACAGGAATGATGTATGTATCCAAACAGACGCGGTTAGCCCGCACCAGATCAACCAGTACACAAGATAGCCGTAATAACCGCTTGCCCACATGCTTGAGAAGTCCGTTTTTCCATCGACCGGCGTGCCAGAGTCGTCGTGGCTGGTCGTCGTCTTGTCGAGTATAGCGTGATTGCAGGTTTCGTCATCGACAAAGGGGTGTTTTCAGTATAATCGGGTAGATCTTGGGATTTTTTTTGAACGCGAGCGGAACGCGTCCGCATTGGGAGATCAATCATGGCGAATCGAGTTGTGATCGTTACGGGGGGCGGTCGTGGGATTGGGCGGGCGGTGTGTCAACGCTTCGCGTCCGATGGGGATCAGGTTGTTGCCGCGGCGCGCTCGGCGGACGAATTGGAAGAGACTCGTGCGTCGATCCAAAGCGGCGGCGGTCTGTGCTACGGTCGAAAGACGGACGTCACCGATGTGGATCAGGTCGAGGCGCTCATTCACGAATCTGTCGAGAAATTTGGTCGCGTTGATGTTCTCGTAAACTGCGCGGGCGTGGCGGCGCTGGCGACGGTCGAGGAGTTGGACGTGCAAACGTTCGACAACGTCGTAGCCGTCAACATGCGCGCGATCTACACAACCTGCCGCGCGGTTTGGCCAACGATGCGTAAGCAAGGCGGTGGGGTGATTGTGAACATCTCTTCAATGGCATCGGTGGACCCGTTCCCCGGTTTCGCGGCGTACGGAGCATCGAAGGCGTGGGTGAACTTGTGGAGTAAAGCGCTCGCGGAGGAGGGTCGTTCGCATGGTATTCGAGTTTTCGCGGTCGCGCCGGGCGCGGTCGAGACGAAAATGCTTCGCGATGCGTTCCCTGATTTTCCGGCGGATCAGACGCTCGACCCGTCCGACGTAGCTGGCGTGATTCATGCGATCTCGCAACCACCGTGCCAATACGCGACGGGCCAATGCGTTTTCGTGAAGAAATAGATCAACACTGGTTAGGAGACATCGAATGATCAATCCGTTCAGGTTGGGACATCGTGGCGATTTCGGAATCGGGAGTCGGATCGCCCGGGAGGAAGCGGCAGGTGCCAAGCGTGCGGCCCGCCGCGCTCAGAGCGAGGCATCGGAGGTCGATGACCGGTTGGAGCGGCTTGCGATGACCTGCGAGGCGCTCTGGACAATTTTGCGAGACAAGCTCGGCGTGACGGAAGAAGAATTGCTTAATCGGATCACGGAAATCGACCTGTCCAACGGCGCGCTCGACGGGAAGGCGAAGAAGGTTTCCGTGTCGTGCCCGAAGTGCGGACGAACCATCGCTCGACGATTCCCGAATTGCATGTACTGCGGGCAACCCGTTATGCACGACGCTTTTTCGTAGGCCAGACGTGTCAGGATGAACGTGGTCAGCCCGAGAGCGCAGCTCGGACCGCGTCCGGTCCAAGCAAGTCGCCGAGCGTTTACGGGATGGTGTATTCAACGGGGTCGGCGGTTCCGATCGCTACGTCTACGGTTCGATCGACGGGGGACTGGCTGTCGAAGTTCATGACGAGCGTGATTGTTTCTGGTCCCACGCCGTCGTTGGGAACGATGAACGCGACGGTGCCCACGCCAGGGATAAAGTTCCCGTTGCTAACGGGGGCGATCGCCATGTCAACGATGGCGACGGAAAGCGCGTCGCCAGCTTCGGGGTCCACAGAGAGCGTGGCGAGGGGGATGGAAATGGTGCCGGTGGCGATGTCGATGACGATATTCATCGACCCGGTCACGCGACCCACCCCGGTCGTTGTCAGGTCGATGTCGCCGACGAGCGTGATCGCCCCTTCTTCGTTCGAAAAGGTGGCGAAGAACGATCCATTGGACGTTTGATCATCGATGGCCAAGTCGGTGAAGGTGACGTTGAGTGTGGCGGTGGCGAGCGAGAGTGTCATAGTCACGGTGCCACTGACCGGCGATTCTCCGTAGAGATCATTCGTGCAGCCATCGGGGAAGTCGACGCCTAGGGTTGCGCCAATGTCCGGGTCAACGGCGAGACTCAAGGCGGGGCAGGTCGATTGGGAATCGAGCGAGAGGGACTCCAAGTCGCCGATTCCTTCGAGTGTTGCTGCGAAGCTTTGGCCAATCGCTTCGACCTCTGCGACGATGTCGTTGATGGCTTTTTGCTGGGCTTCGGTCAGCTCGGCGGCGGCGGCGGTTGGTTCGCCTGTTGGCTGGTTGTTGCAGCCAGTCACCGCGACAGCAAGGATTGAGTAGAGTGCAAGCGTGCGTTTGAAATACTGCATTGGGAAACTCTCCAGCGTTATTCAAGTTTGTTATTGGACGCGACCGTATAGGTAGCCCGTTGTATTGGTAGTTTCGGTTCGACCGGGGGGCTTCCTGTACTTTTTGGGTGGATTGCTGTTGTCTTGTGTCTCGCTGGGATTGGAGTGATCCTTGAAATTCGTGAGTCCGCGCGGGCTGAAGCCACGCGGCTCAGGGGGGAGGCGGCTTATCGTTTTGTTGCGTTGATTTCTGCGCGTAGGCGGAATAGTTCCTTGAATGCGCGGAGTATGACGCTCAGGTTCGCTCCGGTCTGCTCGCCTGCGGTTCTGGGGTAGTGGTGGACGCCAACTTGTCCGATGGTGTAGCCTAGTTTTTTTGCTCTGGCGAGGATTTCGGTGTCGATGAGTGCGCCGGTGGATTTCATCTCAATCTCTTGAAATAGTTTTCTCGGGAAAATCTTGAAGGCGCAGTCAATATCGCGAAGCCAAAGTCTGAAAACGACGTTGACGAGCGTTGTCCAGCAGAAGGCGTTCGTTTTTCTGATGAGCGAATCTTGCCGGTTCAGGCGGTAGGCGCTCGCGATGTCGAATTTGTCCATGAGCGGGAGCAGCAGGTCGATCTCTTCAAAGTCGAATTGCCCGTCGCCGTCGGTATAGAAAATCCACTCTTTCGTCGACTCTCGGAAACCTCGTTGGAGCGCTCCTCCATAACCCAGATTGGGGTTGTTGTGGACGGCGCGGACCCTTGGGTCTTCCGCGGCGAGTCGATCGGCGATTTCTTTGGTGCGGTCTTTGCTACCGTCGTTGACGATAATGACCTCAAAGTCCTTCGTGATTCGCTCGAACGCTTTGATGGCGGCGCGCGTTGTCTTTTCGACGTTCTCTTCCTCGTTGTAGCAAGGGAAAAAGACGCTGAAACTTTTCTCCGTCTTGTACTGCACGCTCATTTCCTTCTCTTGAGGTTGCTTGCTGCGGCGGGGTGGATTCTATCGAGAGAATGCACTGGGGCAATGCGCGGGGATGATCTTGGTCCGTGGCGACGAAAGAGAAAGCACGGGCGGTCGAACCGCCCGTGCTTTATCGAGAGCAAACAGAGACACGCTCTGAGAGTGTTTCCTACGCGCCAGCGGCTGCGTTCGTCTTGGCGAGCGTTTGCGTGAGTTTCTCGTTGAGCGATTCGGCGGTGAAGGGTTTGACGATGTAGTTATTTACACCCGCTTTGATCGCTTCGAGCACACGCGACTTTTCTGCCTCAGTCGTACACATAATCATTGGGACGGTTTTGTTGATCTCGCGAATTTTTCGAATGAGTGTGATCCCGTCCATGTTTGGCATGTTCCAGTCGATGATCATGAGGTCTGGAACCTGTTCGTTGAACAGCCTCAGCGCGATGACGCCGTCTTCGGCATCGACGATGTCCTCGTAGCCAAGTTGTTTGAGGACATTCTTCTGGATGTTTCTGATCGTCCTTGAGTCATCGACGAGCATGATTTTCACGATGCGGCTCCTTGCGTTGCTGCGGCTGCGAGCGTTTTGGGCTTTCCTATTTCCATCCCGATCTCGACGTGAAACTGACCGACTTCGGTGTCGCATGGAATGACGATACGTGGCGCTACTTTGGAGGCGGAGACGCTGTGGTTTTCCCCGACGATGACGTTCGGTAACGAGATCGAGATATTCAGCCCGTCGAACTGAGCCTTTGCACCGCCGGCGACCATGTTCGCCAGTTCACCAATGGCATCGGCGAAGTCCGGGTGCTCGGGGGTGATGTCGATTCCTGCGAATCTTGTCGCGAGTTTCGAGGCGACGTCAAAACTAAAATGCAGGACGACGCATCCCGCGGCATCTCCAGAGAATCCGATGACACCGGAGACGTCGGTGCCAGGCCCCTCGTTCGCCTTGATCTGTGGTTTTCCGACGCTCACGGGGAGCTGGCACATGGTCTCGTAGGTATTACTGATCGATCGCACGAATGCGTTGATGTAGCGTACGTCCATCGCTCGTTTCTTCTCCTGGGTTCGTTAGGCGTTACTTGCAAATCGCGGCGCATCTTACGAGGACGTCCGCGTCCGGTTGTATCGGAGGTCTTGGGCGTTGCCTGAAGAGTCGAAGGATGCTGTGTCGGTTCGGCGCACTTCGCGAGATGAAGCGTAGCAAAGGCGTAAGTAGATGTACCTATGCTTTGACCCTTACGCTTTCACTGGTGTGGCGGTCGCCGGTGGTCCGGTAACCACGACGTTCGGGAAGGTTCTCAAGGTGCGTGTCCGGGTTCCCGATTTCACGAGGGAGCGGTGATCTGTAGAGGCAGGGCGATCGGTGTGTCGTGCGGACCTTATGGGCCATCAGAATCGCGGGGGGACAGGGGCGTTGGGTCTTGATACGTAGCGCGCAAACGTTTGTGCGGCGTTGATGGTCGGTCGCCAGTAACCGACCGTTTCGTAATTGCCGTTGACAAGGAACTTAACTAAGTCAGGGAGTCCGCTAGTGCCTTCAGCCACTTTGGAGCCGGATGTTTCGTTGGACAATGCGTCCGACATGGATGCGTCGTGCGACTCGACGTTTCAGATCGTGAGTTTTCGTCTCGCGAACGAGGAATACGGCGTCGAGATCATGCAGGTTCAGGAGATTATCCTGATCGGTCAGATCACGGAGATGCCCAACGTTGGCGAGCATGTCCGGGGGCTGATTAATCTTCGGGGGCATGTGATCCCGGTTCTGGACTTACGCACGAGGTTCGGTCTTGGGGCTAGCGCTCCGACGGATGATTCGCGAATCATCGTGTTGAATCTGGCTGGGAAAACGATCGGGGTCATCGTAGACGCGGTGGATGAAGTTCTTCGAATTCAGAGTCAGCAGATCGAAGACATTTCGAGTGGGTTTAGCAGTGCGGGACAGTCGTACGTCAAGGGGCTGGTGAAGTTCGAAGAGAAGCTCGTTGTGCTCTTGGATATTACCGAGCTTCTGCGTGAAGAAGAGGGTGTTCTTGCAGAGTAGGTCAGTCGAGCCAGGGTGAAACTGGTAGTGCGCTGTCTTGTTGCGCGATTGCTTTGTAAATGGGTCGGATTTTTTCGGCAACCGTCGGGGTTGAGGATTGCAGTATGGTAAAGTTGATCGAGTTGACATCTGGAGAGTTTAAGAAGCTCGCCAAGTTGATCTATGAGAAGACGGGGATTCATCTTCCCGACAGCAAGGCGACGCTCCTTGGGAATCGACTTCGCCGGCGCTTACGAGCGCTGAATCTGGATAGTTTTGACGCATACCACAAGCTTCTTCGTGTGAAGGCGAGCTATGAAGAGGAGCTTCCGCATTTCCTTTCGGCCGTGACGACCAACGAGACGTACTTCTTCCGGAATACAAACCTCTGGACGTTTATTCAGAAGAAGTGGATTCCTGAGATTGTCGAGTCGCGCAGGAAAAAGCCCAAGCCAACCGTTCGTATCTGGAGCGCTGCCAGCAGTAGCGGAGAAGAAGCGTACTCCGCGGGAATCTGCCTGCGCGAGGCGCTTCCGAATTTTGCGATGTGGAACGTCTCGATTGTTGGAAGTGATATTAGCGATCGCGTATTAGAGCGCGCTCGCGCGGGTGTCTACGGAGAGTACGCCGTAGCGCGAATGCCCAAGCCGCTACTCTCGAAGTGGTTTACAAAGAAAGACGAGGAGTACGCGCTCAAAAAAGATGTCCAGAAACTGGTGACGTTCAAGTTTCATAATCTTCGCGACGCGATGACACCAGGGAACTTCGATCTTGTCTTCCTTCGGAACGTCTTGATGTACTTCGACACGGAAATGAAACGCAAGGTACTCAAGAACGTCGCCGAAGCGGTCGCGCCGGGGGGATACCTAGTCATCGGGGACGTCGATCCTGTTCGCAACGATAAGGAGCTTAGTGCGATCGTTGCGATGGACTACCAAGGTCCGAACCTTTATCGCAAGCCGCAGCGTGTCGCTGTCGGCGCAGGCGAGAGCAAGTAGGTAACCAGACGACTATGCCATCATCCATTGAAATTACACCGGAATTGCTTGCGGGATTTCTTGACGAAGCGCCGGAGTATCTGGACATGCTCGACGCCGGACTCATGGAGTTTGAAACGCATGCAGGGTCTGGAAAACTTGCGCTCGATACGCCGGAGCTGCAGGAGCAGATGAACACGATGTTTCGTGCGGCGCACAGTCTCAAGGGCTTGGCGGCTGCGTTTGGGTTCGGAAAAATCAAAGAGTTGACACATCGCATGGAAACGCTGTTCGATCAAGTGCGGATGGGAAAACGGGCGCTGAGCGCTGACAGTTTCGAGACGCTGTTTTCCGTATTCGATCGACTCAAGGCGTTGGTGTCTGAGTTGAGCGATGGGGCCGAGGGTGAGGTCGAAATCGCCGATGTGCTTACGGCGCTCGATGCGATTTTGGATGCGCCAGCGGGGGTCGACTCGACGGAGAAGCCCGCTGTCGAGGCGGAATGTGCAGGCGGTGCGGTGGTCGCAACATCCGACACTGTTGGAGATGCGGTCGGGGTGGTCGCGGCGAGCGAGACGAGCTTTGTTTCTGCGGATGCGGAGAGTCTGGCGCAGGGAGAAGTGTTCTCCGATCCCGAGCTTG
Source organism: Planctomycetota bacterium (assembly GCA_024277835.1). Taxonomy (GTDB): domain Bacteria; phylum Planctomycetota; class Phycisphaerae; order UBA1845; family UBA1845; genus JAJRUK01. The sequence goes on from JAJRUK010000190.1 coordinate 17,755, forward strand.
CGGCGATCTTCGTTGAGACGACGGTCGAATCGCTCGACGAGCTAAGTCACGGATTGTTACAGTTGGAAGAGTCGCCGGCAGACGCGGAGTTGCTCAATACGATTTTTCGCTGCGCCCATAACATCAAAGGAGCGTCAGGGGCTGCGGGGCTAACTGGATTCAACCATCTCACGCATAACATGGAGACGATTTTTGATCTCTTGCGCAATGGCGAGCTGACGCTAGACGAAGGGCTGACGACTGCCGTATTCAAGGTCGTTGACGACTTGCGCGCTACGATCGATGGGATCAAACGCGGCGAGATCGCTGACGTTGCGTCGGAAGCTGTCGGCGGGCGTTTCGAGAATTGGATCGACGGCGAATCCGCCGTTGTCCGCGATGAATCTGATAAAACAGACCCGGAATCGAGTGGCGAATGTGCGACGCAACCCGCAACGGCTGATGGTGCGGAGACGCCTGGACCGGACCTTGCCGATGGCGAGTTGGCTATAACGGTAGATTTCCCGGCGGGTTGTGATGAGAACGCGATTCAGGCGTTTTTGATTTGCAACAAACTCGGCGAATTCTGCGAGCTGAAGTCCACAACGCCAGACATCGACGACATGACAGGTGATGCGGTTTTGGATACCGTTCAGTTTATCCTTGTGAGCGAGTCTGACCCTGCCGATCTCGAGCGGATTCTTTCGGCGTATGGTGTTGATCGCGTTCGTGTCTCGGACGGTGGGGGTGTCACCGAGGTGGCTAATGCAGCCGTAAGTGAGACGACGGTGCCAAATGAAGCAGTGACGTCTTCGCAAGCGGAAACTGTTCCGGCTGCTCCCGCCCCGACGCAAACGCCTGTCGCCGTTGCGGTCGAAAATGTTCCTGCAACCCCCAAGGCTGCGTCGAGTCAGCGTCCTGCTGCCTCATCGCCGACAGCCGCGCCCAAAGCTGCCGTATCGCCTGCTCCCGCGACATCTGTCGGTAAGCCAAAGGCGGCGGCGAAAAAGCCGGACTCAGCCCCGGTGAAGACAGGTGAGACGCTTCGTGTGGATCAGGAGCGTCTTGATCAGTTAATGAACCTCGGCGGCGAGTTGGTGATTAACCGTGCGCGGTTCGCGCAGATTCACGGTCAGTTTCGCTCGGTGTTCGACGGTCGAAATCTTGGGTATCTCGTGGAAGACATGACCGAACGCGTTTCGCAAGTCGTTGAGCCGGTGTCGGGTCTGCGAGAGGCCGACGCCGAGAACCGCACCCTCGAAGAAATGAGCAGCAAGCTGGCG
>JAJRUK010000191.1 GCA_024277835.1 Planctomycetota bacterium
AGCGGCCAAGCTCTTCTCGCAGCATGGCCACGACTGCCTGGCGGAAGTCAACGCACTCGAGAACAAAGGTTCCTTCGAGAGCGGTGATCAGTGGCGCGAGCGCGTGGGTTACGAACTTACGGAATCGAAAACGCGCCTTGAGACCATGCTCGACAAACGAGTCGAGTTCCTATGCTTTCCCGGCGGCGGCTACACTGACGAGTGTCTCCAGATCGCTGAGAAATGCGGGTACAAAGCCTACCTGCTCGCGTCGAAGCAAAGAAAAAGCGGGAATCCGCAACGAATCATGGACGCCATCACCAGCGGACGGATGGCTGGGTTGAGTCGGTTGAGCGTCACGAGAGACTACCCGAGCATCGTCCGCGGCAGATTGGCGGCGTACTGGAGTTGCAAGTTCGCCGTCGAATCTTACCTCGGCGGTCGATCCGCGAAGTGGGCAACCGGGTTGGCCAAGTCCGCCCGCGGTGTGCTTCGTGCAATAGCGGGGCATCGGAGCTGATGAGAATTCTGCAACTGATGGGCGCGGGAGACGTGGGCGGCGCAGAGACGTTCGCCATTGCGTTAACGCGCGGGCTTGTCGCGCGAGGTCATACCGCCATGCTCGCCAATACCTGGAAGGGAAGCCCGTTTAACGACGCCGCGGAAGCGGCGGAGATTCCGTTTACGGTTGTTGGCAGCGGCCAGCGGCGCATCGGTCCGCGGTGGTTTGCGGGCGTTGCGCGTTACTTGCGATCAAACTCTTTCGACGTTGTGATGACGTACGGAACACGTATCAGCCTGGCGCTTCGCATTATCCAGCGATCGGTCGGAGTGACACGCCATGTCATGGCTATTCGCGGGTTGGACGTTCACCGGAGAGCGTTCGAGGCGTTTCTCGATCGACGGACGCAGCGCTGCGTCGATGTCTTCGTCTGCAATGCACAGGCTGTCGCGGACAACCGCCGACAGCAGGTCGGAACCGACGAATCGCGCATGCGTGTGATCCCCAACGGGATCGACCTGACGAGGTTTCATCCCGACGTAGTGTCGGCGTCGCGACCGACACTCGGTCTTCCCGAGGGGTTTTTGTTTGCGATGGTCGCGAGTTTTCGATCGGAAAAGGATCACGGAACGCTTCTTCGGGCAATCTCAAAGGCGGGCGACGCGCTTCGCGGGGCGAAGTTCATCCTGGTCGGAAACGGCCCGCTTCAACCGACTGTCGAATCCGAAGCGCAGCGCATGGGTCTGGCGGATCGGGTACTCTTCGCCGGTCAGTTGCACGACGTGCGACCGCTCGTGAAGGCATGTGACGCATTCGTGCTCAGCTCGTCTTCCGAAGGGATGCCTCGAGCGGTGATGGAGGCGATGGCCTTGGGAATGCCCGTTGTTGCGACGGCGGCTGGCGGTGTCCGGGAGATCGCCGAGAATGATTCGCATGCACTGATCGTCCCAACGCGCAGTCCTGACGCGCTTGCCGAGGCGTTGGTACGGATGGTTGAGGACGAAGGGTTGCGGCGGCGTCTGGCGACCAACGCACCGGCGCAGATACGCACTAACTTCGACATCGAAACGATCGTAGATCGTTATGTCGCGCTGTTTCGAGAGGTATCAGATGATCCGCACTAAGATTCCATGCATTCCTGCGTTTCACCGCGCGACCGTGACGGGCTTTGGCACTTTTCGATTCGCCATGGCCTCCTGTCTGTTGCTCAGTACGGCGACAGCCTGCGCCTCAAGAGAACTCGTCATCATCGACGGAGGACGAACGACGTACGAGATCGTCGTGCGAGAACCGTCGTTCCCGACAACCAAATTAGCCGCCCGCGAGTTGCAGCATTTCCTAACGCAATCAACGGGCGTCGAACTTAAAATCGTCCCCGCACCCACCAGGGGAATGAATCAAATTCTGATCGCTCACGCCAAGGGTCTCGCGCCACACGGTCTGAGCATCGAGACGGTCGGTAAGCAGATTTGGCTTCGGGGTCGCGATAGCGCCGGCGAGTCCGCCAGAGTCGACTTTCTCGATCCGATCCATCGCGGAACGTGCAACGCCGTCTATGAATTTCTCGGTCGCTTCGTTGGCGTACGTTGGTTCTGGGGGGATGAGCTTGGCGATATCGTTCCCCGCCACGAAAGGCTTACCGTCCCTGCGAATACCAGCATCCGCAAGGAACCATTCTTTGACTATCGCGCGCTGGCGTACGGCCCGGTTGGTTCGACCCGCGGCGACTGGGCGCGGCGAAACCGGCTCGGCGCAGCGATGACGATGCACCATTCGCACCATCTCCACAAAATCATACCGACCGGCGAGTGGGCTGCCCGCGGACGTCCGGACTTCGCAGCGATGATCAACGGCAAGCGAAAAGTGGCGGTCCCCGGAAAAAGCGGTGGCAAGCACGTTTGTACGAGCAACGCTGATCTGATCACGCTCGTCGCGCAGGCGGCGATGAACTTGTTCGAGCGCCGCCCGGATCGAATGATGTTTTCGATCTCGCCGGCAGACGGTTCCGGGATGTGCCAAGGGCCAATCTGTCGCGCCCTCGATGTGCCGGGCTACAAGGTTCCGCGCGGCGTTCGCAAGGGTCGACCGGTTCTGACCGATCGGATCATTCACTTTTATAACGCCGTCGCGGATCAGACAGCCGCACGGTATCCCGATCGTTTTCTCGGTGGATACATCTACGCGGATTATCTTTACCCGCCGCGCCGAGAAACGAGCGTGCGCGACAACGTCGCACTGGTCGTCGCGCCGAACGTGGCTGACGACATCCTCAACGACGAGACGTGGGACTTCGCGAAATACATCTACGGTTTTTGGG
>JAJRUK010000192.1 GCA_024277835.1 Planctomycetota bacterium
AGCGCAGGAACCCCCCATCGCGAAGCGAAAGCATCCCGATCGGTCGAAGGTGTTTGGATAATCCACTGTTTTGGCATCGCCCTCCTTGTCGCCCCTCTTTCTAGGCCCCCGAATCCCTGGAACCTCGGTCTTTGTGTCGCGGATGGACTTTACCGACCAGCGACCACCCGGTAAACCCGCCCGATTTCCGACCGTCGCGACAATCAGCGACGGAAACGCCGGGCGACCGCCTTGATTACCGCTACCACCACCCCTACACTCGTTACGTAAGGGCGGGGTGATTACGCCAAAGGGGCTAATAATTGTGCGCACGCTGGAGGACAGGCTGTGAGTTCATTTGATGGGAAAAAACTCCTGATCGTCGATGACGACCCGGATATGATCACCGCTCTGCAAACCGTTCTTGACGGCAGCGGGGCAGAAGTCGTCACCGCCGTCGATGGCAACGCCGCCCTTCAGCAAGCCCATGATTTCGACCCCGACCTCGTCGTCCTCGACGCGATGCTACCCAAGCGAAGCGGTTTTCTTGTTCTCGAAAAGCTCAAAACCGACGGCAAGAAAAAAGGCGGTCGGCCATTTGTCATTATGATCACCGGCAACGCGGGCAAACGTCACCAAGTCTGGGCGGAGAGCTTGGGCGTCGATGGCTACCTCAATAAGCCCTTTCGCATGGAACGCCTCGTCGAGCGCATGGAAGAACTGCTCGAATCAAACTGATCTATCTCCTGAGTAGTTGTGCGCTAGTGAGCACCACCCATCAGAGCCGCGCCCGCAAGGAAGCGATTACGCTTTGGTTCTCGTCACGCGTCTGGATCACCAGCTCAAGCCAACCCACATCATCCACACAAGACGCCCATCGTCTACGAAAGTCTTGACTTCCTCACAGTTGATGCTCCGCGTCCTCTTGCGTCCCACCACACTCTTCGTGCATACTCTCGTCGGAGATGTTTGGGCGCAAGCGAGAATGCGGGTCGATGACCCGACCTACGAATAGGCTCGTTTCAGCAACGAAACTCGTAAATGCAGGAAAGCAACTATGGATATATTTGAAGCCATTGAATCTCGGCGGTCGGTGAAACACTACGACCCCGACCACGAATTCAGCGAAGACGAAATCAACCGCCTCATGTCCGCGGCCATCTTGAGTCCGACCTCGTTCAATATGCAAAACTGGCGGTTTGTTGTTGTGACTGACCCGGACCTGCGGAAGGAACTGCTGGCTGCATCGTACAACCAAGCTCAGATTTCCGAAGCGTCGGTTCTGATCATCCTGACGGCTAGTCTCGATGCCTACAAGCAAGAACCAGAACAATACTGGCACGACGCCCCGCCCGAGACGGCCAAGGCGATGGTTGGCATGATGACCGGTTTCTACGAGGGTAACGAGCAACTCAAGCGCGACGAAGCCATGCGCTCCGTCGGAATCGCCGCACAAACGATCATGCTAGCCGCGAAAGCGATGGGCTACGACTCCTGCCCAATGATCGGGTTTAACCCGAAAAAAGTCGCCGAACTCATCAACCTGCCCGACAACCACGTCATCGGCATGATGATCACCGTCGGCAAAGCCCTCAAACCCGCTCGCGAACGGTCAGGCCAGCTCCCGCTTGAGAAGGTCGTTCTCCGCGACAGATTCTAGCGCGTTCCCAGTGTCGCCCCGGTCTGTGACCGGGGCGACAACACGGTGAGGGAGAATGCGTGTTGATGCACGTTTTGCACGATCGAAGCTTTCGTCAGCGACATCATTCCCTATCCCACGCCATGTGGTTCCTTGGCAGGGTCTGGCACTACGACGTCCGCATTTCGACGCGGTGCTTTTCGGTTTCCGTTCGCTCTGCGGAAACTCGCATGCAACGTATCCCAGTCGATGACCAAGGTGCCGCCCGTCGCTTCGTGCTGTTTTTCCCAGTTGACCAAGAGGTCTAGGCAGGCGTGATCGATGTAATTGAGGTGCTTGAAATCGACGTGCAACTCTGCGTCGCCGGGGACTTCTTCCAACACGGCGGCGAGTATGGGAAGTCGGATGAATGTCGCCGCCCCATCGATGCTCAAGTAGGCTTTCCCCTCATCACGCTTCACGTTCAAATCCACATTCAGATGCGAGAACGTATGCAGAAGCTTGATCGCCGACAACACAACGCCGGTGATCACACCCGTCAACAGATCGACCCCAACGATGGTCCCCACGGTGGCGAAGTAAATAGCCACTTCTCCCCAACCATATTTTCGAAGATTCTTGATCGCCTTCACGTTGACGAGCTTGTAACCAATGTAGACAAGCATCGCTGCCAGAGCAGCCGTCGGGATCATGCGAAGAATAAAGGCTAGCAGCGAAACAAATACCAGTAGCCAAAAGCCATGCAAGATTGTCGAAAGGCGGGTCTTTCCGCCAGCAGCGACGTTGGCTGAGCTACGGACAATCACGCCGGTCATCGGAAGTGCACCGAGCAAACCGCAAATCATGTTGCCAACACCCTGGGCAGCCAGCTCGCGATTGTAATTGGTGCGTGTGTCCGTCTGCATCTGATCGACAGCCGTCGCGCAGAGCAATGTTTCGGCACTCGCCACCACAGCGAGAACAACGCTCGCTTGTAGGATCGCTCCCCAAGGAGCAGATTGAAGAAAGGCCATCGACGGGAGGCGAATATCACTCCAGAGATTGTCGGGGACTTCAACATAGAGGATCGGAAGTTTCAGGACCGCGGCTGCGGTTGTTGCGACAACGACCGCCACAAGCGGCGCAGGGATCAGCTTGAGTTTCGCCGGGACGATCGTCGTCCAAAGCAATAGAGCTATGATGGTCAGCAATCCGACCTTGGCTGCCCAATCATGGTTTTTGAGTTGGCTGAATACGCCTTCAAGGCTTTGTTGGGCTTTTGCTTGAGATGCGTGAACTTGATCGCCACGTCCCTGCTCCAGGTCGTTCAACGCGACTTCACTCTGAGTTAAGGCAGTTCGGGCAGCTTCGATCAATTGGTCGGGATGACTCACCGATCCAAGCACTTTTTGTGAATCCAATTCCTCAACCAACACGGCGAGTCGATCGATTTGCTCTTTTTGCCTCGTGGTCAGCGCTTTCAATTCGCTCGACTCAGGGTCGAACTCGGTCGAAGACTCTTCCACTTGTTCGCCAACATGTTTGCGCAGTTGAACCTGTTGCTCATGCATCGCACCGAACTGCTTGAGCAGATCGCGCTTGGCACTTCGCTCCTCGGCGGTTCGCATTTCCGGTAATGGTAGCCCCTTTTCGATTGCCCCGGGAATGGACATCAGGTTTTGGATGCCATTGCCTTTGGGGGCGTCGTCGACCATGACGTGGAACTGACTCGACAAGATCAAAATACCGATCCCGGCGAGCATGCCATGAATGACAGCGGGAGAAACGGCGCGGAACCAACGACCGTAGCGCAACAGTCCCGCAATGAGCTGAAACAAACCGCCGATCAAGACGGCAATGCCCATGACTTCCAGACCGTGTCGTTGCACAATATCAAAGACAATGACCGTCAGCCCGGCGGCGGGACCACTCACCTGAAGCGGCGCACCGGCAATCCAACCGACGACCAAACCGCCGACGATCCCAGTAATCAATCCGGCCGCGACCGGCACGCCGGACGCGATTGCGATTCCCATGCAGAGAGGCAATGCAACGAGGAATACAACCACAGACGCCAGCGCATCTTGTCGTGGGGCGAAGAACAATCCTCGTCGCATTGTCTGTCCCCCACCATTTGACGAAGTTGCGTCAACGGCCGGGCGTTTTTTGTCGTCCATTCGTAATATCCTTCAAGTGAATAGTCGTCTTAATGTCGTCGGACACTGACTGCAAACGGAATCGAAAACCATCCGCCGCCGTCCAACCCGATCCGTCGGACGGGAGCGATCGTCTTAACCGACCGTCGCATCTGTGGGAAGAAATCGATTTTTCTCCGAATCGTAGGCGAAGACCTTACCCGTCTCGAACTGATACACCCAACCGTGCAAATTGACTTCGTTTCTGGAAAGTGCGCCTTCTACCGCCGGGTGTGTTCGAAGGTGTTCAAGCTGAACGAAAATGTTCTTCTCTACCGCGACCATCAGCGAATCCGAGTCGTCCAAAATGTGGCCGTAATTTTCCGGAACCGTACAATGGGAATGATCCGCGTGGACCAACCAGTCACGGACAGCGGGCAATTCACTCAGGCTATCCGGTGCAAGATGACCAGCCATCGCCCCGCAATGGGAGTGGCCACAAACAACAATGTCAGCAACCTTCAAGACGTTCACGGCGTATTCAATCGTCGCGGCTTCACCGCCACATCCCGAGTCATATGGCGGCACGATGTTTCCGGCATTTCGCAAGACGAACAGCTCGCCCGGTTCCGTCCCGGTCAACAGGTTCGGGTCGATCCGCGAATCCGAGCACGTTATAAAGAGTGCAAGCGGTTGCTGCCCACCGGCGAGCTTTTCAAAAAGAGGCTGCTTAACAGGAAACGAATTCTTCTGAAACTGCTGTACGCCTTCTATTAGTTTTTTCATCAGTAGTCACCGTTGTATATTTTTGGGTCCAAGAGCATCAACGTGCTCCGAGTAAGTCAGGAGAAAATCAAAATAACAAAGTTGCCGGGGGACATAGCCGTAAGCGAATGCAACTGATCGAAACGGCAGTGCATTGGGCAGAGCGCGCGCCTGAACAGGGCGCGCGACTCCGGGCAGGAATCTGCCAGCGGAGTACGGTAGGTCTAACAGCGCAAGGGCGCTCGCAGACCGTTGGGGAGGGAATGCGTACTGCGGAACAACTCAGGAACCGAACGAGACCGGTCGACGCGGACACGCCTAACAATACGTAGCCGTGAGGAAGACGGTCTCGAACGCGAATGGGTTCGCCTGACTCGTGACTCGATTGTCTTCCCAGGCTTCGTGACCTCTTTGGTCAGCTCCGTATCGGCGACCTCACTCGCCCCGAAAGTCGCGATACTCGGCAACAAGAGCGCAAAGACCGCAGTAAGAAGTCCGACCGCAGCACCGGACGATAACTTCCTGAGAAGCGGAAATCGAGTTAGGTTCACCTGTGTCATAACGATCACTCGCCCGTCATCAAATCGGATTCAGCCAGCCCACCGGGAGGCAAATCGGGATGACCGCTTTGCCCAATCTCTCCGAACCCCGAGCACCGGATCGTCGTCAAACGCTCGGCCAAAGTCAACCGTCAATGGTAACACTCTCTTAACGAGAGGCCGCATGCCCGGCTGCCGCGGCGTTTCCGCTCGTTTTTGGGTCGTGAGGACGTGTTTTCTCGGAGCCGCTTGCTTGTTGCATCGACGACCGGACCGACGCGGAGCCTCTCTCTTCCGTCCCCCCTTTACTAATGGGGATCGAGGGGGGTTGCCCGCGCCGCTTGAGCGTTGCTCGCCCTAGCGATTCTCCGATGCGCCATCAGCGATCCGCTTCTCTCGAAAGCGTGCAAGCGCATCGTTAAGCACGCTTACGAACGCGGCTGGATCCTCCGGCGTGAAGAGAATGTGTCGCAGGGAACCTTCTCGCTTATCGACCACGACATGCTCGACGAAGTTCGCCCAGTCAAGTTTCAGCGCCGGCATGTGCCTGAGATGGAGGTCGCCCTTGAATAGCCCCTGAATCTCCGACTCGCAAACGTCGGCCTGCTCGACATCCTCAAGCGGGACGGCCATTTGTCCGAACAATGTGTCGAACTCCAGACGATCGTCGTAAATTCGGTACTCCTGCCACAGACTCTTGACAGTGCTCTTCGACGTGTAAATCGGCGTGCTGCTCATCGCGTTACCCTTCCCACGTTGGCCGACCGTTATCGATCAACCTGACATCCTAACCACGCAAGCCGCCCAACTCAAGAATCGCGGACATTGCCCGCGTAGGGTGGGCTATTGCCCACCACGTCCGTTCAGTGGTGTGCGGTCGGCGGCGCGATGCTTGGCATAGACGATATTGGGAGCATCGAATTCGGGACGAGACGGATTGGTTTCGTTTGCGCGATTATATTCACCTGAATCCGGTGAAACATGAATATGTGGATCGCCCGGAGGATTGGCCCTGGTCGAGTTTTCATCGGCACGTCCGGTTGGGTTGGTTGGACGCCATGTGGCCTGGGTCTTCAGCGATTGATACGGATATTGAGGTTGGAGAATGATGGCCGCTTGGACCGTTGGTGGGCAATAGCCCACCCTACGGATTGCATGACCTACTCGGTTATTTTTGTGCCGCATTCGGGGCAAGTGCTTGACTCATTTTTCGTCAGATTGTATCCGCACTTCTGGCAATGTCCGACATCGCAGGGTCGTACGCGAAAGAACATGTACGCGACATACCCAATCATAACTCCCGGCACAGACCACAATGCCGCGTTACAGAAACCCACCCATAGTACGAGCCAGAACCCGCCCCAAAGCTTGTCAGGATCTCCCCCCATGAACGTCCATGGTGCAACAAGAATAGAAACCATCATGCCGGGAGCACAAATCTGCTCCAGCGTGGACGAATACGGCAGTCCGTTGGCACGAGCATAGTATGCCCATGCGAGCATCAATGCTCCAGCCAACGCCCCGATTATCGCTCCGTACTTGATTCCAATCATATTTCTTTACCGCACTCAGGACATCTTCCCGATTCCGTGAAAAGCGAATCGTCCGATCCCTCGATGGATACGATACCACACCCGTCAAGGACTTTTTCAACAGGCTACTAAAGCATGTGGCTCGGGGGGATATGACGGGTCTACCCACCGAGAGCACTACCGCCCGCCGCTTGCTTCCGCTATGATCCCGGGCGTGCCGAGGCGGACGGATATACACAACATCCTCATCGTTGGCTCCGGGCCTATTGTGATTGGGCAGGGGGCTGAGTTTGACTATTCCGGCACGCAAGCTTGCAAAGCCCTTCGCGAAGAGGGCTATCGCGTCGCACTGATCAACTCCAACCCCGCGACCATCATGACCGATCCGGGGACAGCCGACGCAACCTACATCCAACCCATCACGCCCGAATGTATCGAAAAAGTGCTTGAGCGCGAAAAGAAGGTCGGCTTTCCGATCGACGCGATGCTCCCGACGCTTGGCGGGCAGACGGGTTTGAACTGTGCGATGGAATGCGCCGAGAGCGGAATCCTTGAAAAGCACGGCGTCACGATGATCGGCGCGAACTCCGAAGCGATTCACAAAGCTGAGGATCGCACTGCGTTTAAGAAAACGATGCTGGAAATCGGGATGGACCTGCCGCGTTCTGCAGTGGCTCACACCTTCAACGAAGCGGTCGATATTCTTTCTGACATCAAGCTCCCCTGCTGCATTCGACCCGCGTACACGCTCGGCGGCGAGGGCGGTGGGTTTTGTCGAACGATCGAGGAATTCGAGACGATCGTCCGCCGAGGACTCGCAGCCTCACGCGTAAGCGAAATCCTGATCGAGGAAAGTTTGTTCGGGTGGAAAGAATTCGAGCTTGAGCTGATGCGCGACCGGGCTGACAACGTCGTGATTATCTGTTCGATCGAAAACATCGACGCGATGGGCGTTCACACCGGCGACTCGATTACCGTCGCGCCCGCGCAGACGCTGTCCGACAAGGAATATCAGAAGATGCGTGACAGTTCGGTCGCGATTATTCGGGCGATTGGGGTGGATACCGGTGGCTGCAATGTTCAGTTTGGGGTTGATCCGCAGACGGGGCGGCAGGTGGTGATCGAGATGAACCCGCGCGTCTCGCGATC
>JAJRUK010000193.1 GCA_024277835.1 Planctomycetota bacterium
AACAAGAGTAAGGGCACCATCAAAAAAGGACCGATCACATGCGAACCCTCCGATCCGCAGCCGCCATCCTTCTCGCCCTCTCCGCATCGACCTACGTTTTTGTCAGTATCAAGGACGCCCGCATCAACGAGCTAACCCAAGAGGTCGATCGACTCGAGTCGCAGCGGCAGCAGCTCGCCGACTACGCCCGCCGCGTTACGCAAAGTCGCCGCGTCGCTCAGGTGGACATCCTCGAACAAACCTTTAGCCCCAGCGGCGAAACGCAGACGCTCCTTCGCTTCCAGGAAATCGGCGACGGCGGCACGATCGGTCAGCCAATCTACAGAGACGTTATCGGCGACCTCGTCTACTTCGAGGCAGCCACGCTAAAGTTCGAGCATGACCTCGTCGGCAACGACGCCTCAGAGCAAACGACAAGCCTCGCCATCTTCCGCCGCATCTTCGGCGACCGACAAATCGCAGCCAACGTCGCTGATCTCTTCGACCCGTCTGCTTCAGGCGAACAAGTCTTGCCAACCGGCGGAGAGTTCACCTCAACAGGTTCGTCCGCGACCGACAGCGGGACCGGCATCACGTCATCGGGCGGCGCTTTGTCCGATTTCGCCTTGTGGGAAATGTTCTGGCGGTTCATGACCGACCCGGACCTCGCCGCAACATACGGCGTCCGCATCGCCCAAGTAGAAGCCCCAGCCATCGCCCCAAAAACAGGCCAAAAGTGGCAACTAACGCTCGACGCCTCGGGCGGATTGAACCTGCACCTGATCGACACCGCCGACCAGCGACCCACCAACGAAGAAAACGTAGCCACCGCCCGCCCGTGAGAGTCGCCGGAGCGTTCTCTTGCGCCGGTTACAAATCGGTGCCACACTCAGGCATTTGTCTCTCAATGAATGTCGGATCGATGACGCAACCTAACTTGAGTGCATCAGTTCTTGTTGAGTCCGAATTCGCGAGATCGAAGCACGTTCTTCCAATGCGTTTCTCTTCCGATGATGTGTTCGTCGCTCGAATGGATGTCGCACACTTCAAGGAGCGAGAATTGAAAGTGTTGGGCGTGGTCTTTGCCTTTATTCCTTAGAAGAGCACGAAGTTCTTTGTTCCCACCATGCCCCGTCTTGGCGTAGGTTGCCCAGCGTTGCCAGATGCCGTCACCTCCGTATGCGCTGCCGACGTAGTGTTTTCCGGTCGTTGTCTCAGTGATGACATAGACGCCTGCGATACTGGAAAGGATGCTTTTCCAAGAGGGAGTCGATTCTCGCACGAGGGTTTGGAGCATCGGGTAAGAGAGGAGAACGTCGTTAAAGCCGGGGAAGTCTCCGATTGTCAGGCGTTGTTCGCGGATTGCAGCGATCATGAGTTGGTCAACGTACTTCTCGCCTCGAAGATAAGACGCACGAAAAGACTTGTCGAAAATAACTTCGACTTTGCCAGTCAGATGGTCCAGGCCATTTATTTCTTTCGTGGAATAGATGTAGCAATCGTGCTTCCGCCATTTCCCTTTTTTGACGTCGAGGACTTCGTAGAATCCGGCAAAGAGCCATCGCTTTCCGCCTAGATGGATAAGCGAGAGGATGTGTTTGCGTTGGAAGTTTTTCTTCGATTGGAATTCCTGCCACTGCTTGAATTTGCCGTCGAAGAATGCTTCGAGAGGCGTTGGATGGGTGCCTCTGGCGCAGTGAATCTTGAAGTTGCTTGAGTCGACTCCTGCAAGTGTGAGTAAGTCGATGAGTTTCATCATTCGAGAGCGTCTCCAGAAAAAATATGTGGGCGACCGTGCCGCGGAGTTGAGGTTAATGGCGTATCAAGCTCATCGTTCTGTTGAGCATGTGCCACACTCAGGTACGGTTTGCGGCTTTGTTTTATGCCAAACATTGACAGTTATCCATGCCGGGTCGATGACCTGACCTACGGATTCACTTATCGTAGAGTCACCCGCACGAATTTCCTCTTCCCGCGTTGAAGGATGTCGCCGGTCTTTATCGCGACTGGCGTCTGCGCATCTTGGATGACTTCGCCGTTTAGGCGGATGCCGCTTTCTGCGATTAGGCGTTTGGCGACGCCTCTGGATTTTTCCTGGAAGCAGTGGACGGTGATCGAGATTGGGTCAGCCTTGCCGTTTTCGATCATGGCGTCGGGGATGTCGATCTCGGGAATGTCGTCGGGGAGGGATGCTTCAAAGTCGCTAACGCCGTCTGCACTGCTACTGCTACGCCGCCCGCCATGCACCCGCTTGAATTCATCAGCCGCGGCGGTGGCTGCGTCTTGCGAGTGGTATTGGGCGATGACCGTTTTCGCAAGCTGCTCTTTACTGTCGCGCGGGTTGATGTCGGGGCCATCGGTCAGGGCGGCGATTTTTTCCTCCGGCGTATCCGTCAGCAATTCAAAATAACTTCGCATAAGCGGATCGGGGATGCGCATGATCTTGCCGAACATGTCGGTCGGCGTATCGGTCACAGCCACATAGTTACCCATCGACTTGCTCATCTTCATTTTGCCGTCGGTACCGACGAGAAGCGGGAGCGTCATAACGATCTGCGGCGGCTGACCGGCGTGTCGTTGGAGGTCGCGGCCACAGAGGTTGTTGAAGGTCTGATCCGTGCCGCCGAGTTCGACGTCCGATTCGATGGCGACGCTGTCGCGAGCTTGCATGAGCGGGTAGAGCAGTTCGTGCATGAAGATTTCCTTGCCGGCGGCTTGTCTTGTGGCGAAGGTGTCGCGTTCCATCATGCGGGCGACGGTCATCTGGCTCATCAGGCGAAGGACATCGGCGCAGGTCATCGGTTCGAGCCACTCACTGTTGTGGCGAGCTTCGAATTTGCCTTCGGAGAGGTCGAGGACTTTGCCCGCTTGTTTCATGTAGGTCGCAGCGTTTTCCTTGACCTGGTCGGGCGTCAGCATCGGTCGCGTTTTGCTTTTTCCCGAGGGGTCGCCGATGCGTGCGGTGTAGTCGCCGATGATGAGAACCGCTTTGTGGCCCATGTCTTGAAACTGGCGAAGTTTTCGCAGAACGACGGTGTGCCCCAGCGTCAAGTCCGGCGCGGTCGGGTCCATGCCGAGCTTAACGCGAAGCTGTTTGCCTGAGTCGAGACGCTTTTTAAGTTCCTCGACAGTGTAGCAATGCTCGCAGCCACGGATGAGCGTTTCGAGTTGTTGGTCGGTGGTTGGTTTGGACATTGTCTCGTTCGCTAGGAAAAAGTGTGGCACCGGTTTGTAACCGGTGCGATATCTACTGTTGCGGTCTTTTCTTTCGTCCCCCCTGTACCTAGGGGGGATTGAGGGGGGTTGCCCGAGCAACTTGAGTGTTCAGTGCTCTAAGCAGACCCGCGTGCATCATATCTGATGCGCTCGATGGCGGAAGCGCGACCCGTGGTTGATTCGACGGTCGCGATGATCCCGCAGAGTCGTACGTCGTTTGTCGCGACGTCGAACGGGCTGGGGACGCCGCTGACGAAGGTGCCGACAACGCGGCGGCGGTCGCGACCGATGACCGAGTCGTACGGTCCCGTCATGCCGAGGTCGGTGATGTAGGCTGTGCGATTGGACAGGACAGTTTCGTCGGCCGTCGGGATATGCGTGTGCGTACCGAAGACGACGCTCGCCCTGCCGTTCACATGCCAGCCCATGGCGATCTTCTCGCTCGTTGCTTCGGCGTGCATGTCAATCACGATGATCTTCACGTCAGGCGGGATGGATGCCATGACGCGATCAACCGCGGCAAAGGGGCAGTTAGCCTGGAGCTTCATGAAGAGTCGCCCGAGAACAGAAATAACGGCAATCCCAACGCCCGACTCAGTGCGATAGACAGCGAACTCTTTCCCCGGGGCAGCCGTCGGGAGGTTCGCGGGTTTGACGATGTTGTCGGCGGTCTCCATGACGGGGATGATGTCGCGCCTTCTGTAAACATGGTCGCCGAGTGTGATGAGATGCGACCCAGCAGCGACGACTTTTTGGTAATGCGCGGCGGAGAGCCCCGCCCCGTCGGTCGAGTTTTCAGCGTTGACGATAATGCAGTCGAGTTTGTGCTGCGCGGTGAGGAC
>JAJRUK010000194.1 GCA_024277835.1 Planctomycetota bacterium
GGAGGTTCGCGAAATCTCGAACGGCGTGCTGAGCTTGTGAGACAGCCATCCCATAACCCGGAACAATCACGACGCGCTGAACACCGTCGAGCAACATCGCGATTTCATCAGCGCTGGTCGCCTTGATCTTGCCTTCGTACACATCATCCGCGGACGGGCCATCGGAACTTGGGCCAAACGTCGCAAAGATAACGTTCGCGAGAGAGCGGTTCATGGCCTTGCACATGATGCTCGTCAAAATCAAACCCGACGCCCCCACAAGCGAACCGGCGATAATCAGTACGTTGTTGTTAATCACAAACCCGGTCGCACAAGCGGCGAGACCTGAATACGAATTCAACAGAGCGATCACAACCGGCATATCCGCGCCGCCGATGGGCAGCGTAATCAACACACCCAACACAGCGGCAACCAAAACGAGAAGCCAGTACCACATCGTCGTCGTTGGGTTCATGACGATCATGTAGCAAAGGAACATTGCGACGAGAAACACCACCGCGGTCGTAAAAAGTCGACCCGGTACTGGGATGGAATTGCTCATCCAGTACTTCTTGCCGCCGATCGTAAACTTCAACTCGGCGAGCTTGCCCGCTGCGACGAAACTACCCAACAACGTCACCGAACCGATCAGACCCGACGCGGCGGTCGCGATCAGCATCTGCATATTGCCCGCTGCTTCCGCACTTCCCTCGGCAGCTTCGGCGGCGACACCGGTTGCGAATGCAAGCTCTGCCCCGGCGACCAGAAACGACGCAGCCCCTCCGAAACCATTCAGCAAACCGACCATCTGCGGCATGCCCGTCATTGGAACGGCGACCGCAAGATACCCACCTGCGATCGACCCAATCGCCAGCCCGGCGATGATCCAACCCCAGTGAATAATGTTGCCCGCCGCAAGAACCGCAACGATCGCCAGGAGCATCGCCAGCGCGCCGATGATGTTGCCTCGCACAGCCGTGCGCGGATGCGTCAGGCCCTTTAGCCCGAAAATGAACATCGCCGACGCAACAAGGTACGCGAGGTTTTCGAGGATTTTAATTGTGGCTTGGTCCACCAGTTAGCCCTTCTTCTTTTTGAACATGGCCAACATGCGATGCGAAACGAGAAAACCGCCGACAACGTTCACCGTCGCAAGCGACACCGCAAGAAAACCTAAGACCGTTGAAATCGTGCTATGACCCGCACCCGCAGAAACCAATGCCCCAACCACCGTAATTCCAGAAATCGCGTTGGACCCCGACATGAGCGGCGTGTGCAACGTCGGCGGAACCTTGGTAATAATCTCAAACCCCAGAAAAATCGCCAGGACGAAGATCGTCAGCAATAAGACCAGGTCAGGGGCAGCCCCGGCCCCCGCCGCGCCAGTGACCGCTTCGACAGCGTTACTATCCATCTACGACTCCTTCTTCGCCGGTTCGCTCGACGGTTCTTCCGCTTTCGCGGGCGGGTCGAGCGCGGGCATACCCAAAATATCGCGAACGCGTGCGTTGACGATCTCGCCGTCGCGCGTCAAAAGCGAGTCGCGATGAACTTCGTTTTCCATATCGATGTGAAGAGCGCCTTCCTTGGTCGAAATCTCTTTCAGGAAGGTCGCAAGATTCTTCGCGAACATCTGGCTCGCATGAAACGGAACCGTACTCGGCAGATTCGTCGGACCAAGGATCGTCACGCCATGCTCGACAACGGTCTGGTCCGCTTTGGTCAATTCGCAGTTGCCCCCCCGCTCCGCAGCAAGATCGACAATCACCGAACCGGGCATCATCCCCTTGACCATATCGGCAGTCACTAAAACGGGCGACTTTCGACCCGGAATGGCTGCGGTTGTGATCACCGCGTGACTCTCTGCAACGACCTTCGCCATCAGCTCGCGCTGCTTGCGGATAAAGTCCTCGCCCATCTCCTTGGCGTAACCGCCCTTGTCTTCCGCGGCCCCTGCTTCTAGCTCCATCTCGACGAACTTACCGCCTAAGCTCTCGATTTGTTCTTTCACCGCGGGGCGAACGTCGTATGCGCTCACCACCGCACCCAGGCGCTTCGCCATCGCCACCGCCTGTAACCCGGCGACGCCCGCACCAATGATGAAGACCTTCGCCGGACTAATCGTACCCGCAGCCGTCATGAACATCGGGAACATGCGGGGCATAGTGTTGGCCGCGACCAGGACGGCTTTGTAACCGGCGACCGTCGCCTGCGACGAGAGAATATCCATGCTCTGAGCGCGGGTAATTCGCGGAACAAGCTCCAGCGAGAAGGCGATGACCTTCTTGGCGGCGAGGTCTTTGACGGCCTCCGCATTGCCCAGCGGATCAAACGCGGCCACGATCACCTGCCCGGATTTCATCAGTTCGAGATCAGCACGACCGGCATCGAGATTCGACCCCAGCCCGCGAATCTGGAAAATGACATCTGCCTGGGCAAAAACTTCCGCCCGCGTACTGATGGTCGCACCCTTGGCCTGGTACTCGCCGTCGGGCAGACCGGCTTCAACCCCCGCACCGCTTTCAACGAGCACTTCGTGCCCGGCCTTGGTAAGCAGGGGGAGGGTGTCGGGAATCTGCGCAACGCGACGCTCGTCTGGGAACGTCTCTTTCAAAACTCCGATTTTCATGTTTTCTTCCTGAGAACTTCGTCGGTCCCAACCGTCTCCCCGCGCCATGCAGAGACGGGACAGGATAGCGACATGGGGCCAGCAATCAAACGGCGACCTGCCGAGAAACCGACCATATGGAGCGCTTCCACTTCGGTTTAAGGGATTCGGTCCGCCATCAGCCCGGATTCTCCGACCCATTGCCACTATGCGTATCGACACCGCAGGCCCGTCCGCACGACACGCTTAGCAAGTATCATGCCAGCGTGCTCTGAAATGAAAGAACAAGGGCACACGAGAGTCACCCTCTCGTAACACTCACCACCTTGTGTAGAAAGGCACTATCAAGAAAAACGCCCGCAGGTTTTCACCCACGGGCGCAATGCCCAAACGGACAGGAGAATCTCGTCGATCGTGCGACTAACCGGTTGTTTTCAACCGGATGGCCCCGTTGTGCGTGCGAACCGTCAGCGGCGAACCACCGCCCCCGACCTCTCCGATCGTTCCCTCAAGTCGGCGGCGACTTACTTCGCGAACCTCTATCTCGCCATCGGTACGAATCCGACCGTTGCGTGTTGCAAAGTCCAGATCAGCAGCAGTCGCCTCGCCAACGACCACACGGATACCGCCGTTATGCGTCGTGATGTTACCCGCAACCCGCCCGCATTCGCTCAGGTCGGCCTGGACCCCGCCGTTGTGTGTGGCGAGCGAAATCGACGAACCCGCATAGTCTGCCGTGATCCCACCGTTGTGCGTCTCGACAACAAGCGACCCGTTTGCGGACGTGGCTACGACGCCCCCGTTGTGTGTCACGGCTTTCACATCGCCATCGACACCGTCAACGCGTACACCGCCGTTGTGCGTTTTGACATCGAGCGCCAAGTTCGATGGTCCATTGATCGTAAATGAAACAGCCCCGCTCCATGTTCGATGTTTCGGCGTGCTCCACCGCCACGAGAGCATCTTCCGCCCGTCGCCCGCATCCTCGATGTAGACCTCAATCGCGTCGAGCGCCGCCTGCGCGTCGCCCAGGGTAAACGCGCCGCCGGTCTTCTTCGCAACCACGGAAATCGAACTCCCAGCGCCGCCGGTGTACGCGATCGCGCCATTGTGCGTTCGCACGTCCAGCTTCGACACGCCTTCCGCCTCGATCGTCAACTCGCTCGTGGCCTTCTGTCGAGAACCACCAAGCCCCCAACTCCAACCGCCGTCGGAAGACCCCACGATTAGACATCCCGTCTGCAAACCGGCGATCATCGCAACCGCCGCCAGCATTCCTACTTTTTTCGTCGTTGTCATTGTGTTTTCCTCAAGAAGCTCGCCCACCATGCTACGTCTCGAACCACAAGTCGAGA
>JAJRUK010000195.1 GCA_024277835.1 Planctomycetota bacterium
CCTGGATCGCTCGGAACAACATCCGAAACGGACCATTGAAAGGGCCGGTCGGCGTCAACTTCGACCATCGATCGACAATCCTCTTATACGCAGAAAGCTGATTGCCCTTCATCAATGGCGACAAGTCGTCGATAATCCCCGCCACTCCCGGAGTCAGGTTCGACTCATGTCCAGCGGTGTGCTTTTCAATGTCCGCTAGAATTTCTCTCTCGAGCTTCCCGTTCTTCGCTTTCCTCGCCGCCGCCAGGTCAGCCCGGCGCGACTTGAGCTCCGTGTCACTATAAGTTGAGTACGCTTCTGGAAAGAAACTTGCCTTACGCGGGTCGTCTTTCATCTGGCGATAGAGCGCGGCAAAACGTTTCTTCACCTCGCTGCGCTGCGATGCATCTAGCTTCACCCCGCTCAGAATCGCACGCTCCAGGTTCATAAACACGCGAAGACGCCGGTAAACGCGCAACGGCGGATCGCCGCTGTCTGAGCGATCGCCCTTCGACTTCGGCTTCGGCTTCGGCTTGGCCGATGGTGCGCCGTCAGCTACAGCCCCCGACGAAAACCCAGTCACGCAAAAAACCCCAAGAAGCGCGACCACCATACACTTACGAAAAGTCATCAACATCGATCGTCCTCCAAGTCTCTTGCTGCCAGTCGAAAGCAGCCTGCGACTCAGGAAAGTCGCCGCCACCGCCACCTGCTCAACGCTCCAACCAAACATAGCCCAACCCACCTCAACCGGCCTGCCCTTGAAACAATGGGCAACGGGTATATTGTTAATCAAACCGCGACGCTCGATCAAGTCGCAAGGATCCGATAACCGAACGACCATCCATGCACCTGTTCACCATTATCGCTTTCGCATCGCTCTTCTGGCACGCCGAAGGTCCAAACGACTGGCCCAAGCTTGTAACCGGAACGTGGCAAACCGCCCTCGTCGTCCTGGGTCAACTTCCCCTGCTCGCGGTCCTGGCGTCCCTCGCGGGGGCAAGAACGCGGCATCTATTCAAACGTCACCCAAACGCGCCACAAATCGCGCAACATTTCCATCACAAGACGACCTTCATCCTGAGAATCATTCTTACCATCGGCTTCCTTTTCGCCACACTTACAACCCCCTGGCCCGACTGGTTTCGCTTCGATCAAGTTGCGCCTGAGTTACAGGTATTTGCGGACCATATCGCACTCACCCCCTTCTTCGCCGGGGCGATCATCCTCTGGATCGTCGCCTTCCCCATCGAACGCGCCGCCCGACTCGAAGACCCTGTCATCATCCAAGCATCACCCCAGGCCGGCACCCAAGAAACTCAACCCCCCTGGAAACTCCGCACATACCTCGACTTCAACATCAGGCACCACCTCCTCGTCGTCGCCATCCCCCTGACATTCATCCTGTTCGGATCGAACGTCGTCCGCGGACGCGACGACGCCATCAAAGACTTCTTCGGCGCATGGTGGGCACCCGACGTACTCCTCGGTGCTGTCGCCGGATGCGTTTTCCTCTTCGCACCTATCCTTCTCGTGAAAATCTGGCACACATCCCCCATCCAGCAAGGCCCCCTGCGTATAAAACTCGAAAACATCTGCAACAGAATAAACCTGCGCGTCAAAGACATCCTCGTGTGGAACACAGACAACCTCATGATCAACGCCGCCGTCATGGGCATCATCCCACAGGTCCGATACGTCCTACTCTCCGACGCACTTCTCGATACCATGTCTGACGAACAGATCGAAGCAGTCTTTGGCCACGAAGCAGGGCACGTCCGCCACAATCACATCCCGCACTTTCTACTTTTCGCATTCGTCGGATGGCTGATCGTCGCGGGCATCATGGAACTCCTCGCCCAACTCTCCCTCACAACCGATGGCCCTCAACTCTCTCTTTTGACAATCCAAACCGTCGGCATCGTCGCAACGCTCATCATCTGGGGACTCGGGTTTGGCTGGCTGTCGCGGCGTTTTGAACGACAGGCAGACACCTTCGGAGCATTCTGCGTCACCCCCACCGCCGACAACTGCAAAACCCCATGTAGCCTCCACCTCGACAACGAATCGTGTGGCACTGGTTTGCAACCGGTGCATCCGTCCCCCCTTCAACAAAGACAATCAACCCCAATCTGCGCAACCGGAGCCAACATCTTCGCATCCGCCCTCGCCCGCGTCGCCACCCTCAATGGCATCCCTCGAGAAGAAAAAAGCTGGCGACACTCATCCATCGCCTACCGCGTCAAGTTTCTACGCACTCTCGCCGCCGACCCCAAACGCGCCGCCCGCTTCACCGCCATCATCAAACGAGCCAAGCGAACCCTCCTCATCGCCGCCATCGTAGGGATCGTCGCCTCCCTCGCCTACTGGAAATACGCACCACAACCCGCCCTCCTAAGAATCCAGACTGGCGTCCCAACCACCAATGGAGTATCACCCTCCTAGAGCATCGGACACCAACCAGTACCAGACTGGATGAGTATCCGAAAACTGGAAACGTATCAGTTGTAGACTAGATGGGAACCTATGGCAGACTGACCTCTTCCGTCCCTCCTTTACCAAGGGGGTATCGAGGGGGTTTCTTCACAACGAAACAGATGGGTCGTAACGAACTAAAACCCCGAGCCGCGTGGCTTTAGCCCGCGCGGACGTTCACACGCAAAGCGTGTTCAGGATCAAGTACATCGGCCCAGAAGCAAAGATGCCGAGTACGCGAAGCGCCGCCGGGTGCCATGGCCAAGCGAAGCGCCGCCATGCCGTGCGACGCTGAGAGAATATGAAGCGCTAGAAACCCAACAATCAATGACAACAAAACCAATGACCCAATCCAAAATCATAGACGGAAAAGCACTAGGCCAGCGGATCAAAAACGAAACTGCCACCCGAGTCGCCCAACTGAAAGACGACGGCATCAGCGTCAGCCTAGACGCCATTATGGTCGGCGACCCCCAAGCTGGCGAAATCTACGCACGCTCTCAGCGCAGACGATGCGAAGAGGTCGGTATCGAATACCGCCTCCACACGTTAGACGCCGACGCCAAAGAAGCCGACATCCGCACACTCATCCGCCAGCTAAATAACAACCCCTCCGTCACCGGAATCCTGCTCAACCTTCCGCTCCCTGACGGCATCGACACCCCGGCCATCCAATACTGCATCGACCCCTACAAAGACGTCGAAGGCGTTAACCCATCAAACATCGGACTCCTCTTCTACGACGCACCCATCATCGCACCATGCACCGCCCTCGCAGTGATGGCCATCCTCGAAGAAGCAAACATCGACCCCAAAGGAAAAGACGCCGTCGTCGTAGGCCAAGGCGCAATCGCAGGAAGACCCGTCTCGCTCTTCCTCCTGCAAAAATTGGCAACGGTCACCTCCTGCCACATCGAAACACGCGACATCGCTTCGCACACCAAAAAAGCAGACATCCTCATCGTCGCCGTCGGCAAACCAAACCTGATCCGCACCGAACACGTTAAGCCCGGCGCAGTCATCATCGACGTAGGGATCAATGCCATCAAAGACGACAAGGGCAACCGCAAAGTCGTAGGCGACGTTGCCTTCGATGAATTAAAAGACATCGCAAGCGTTATCACTCCGGTCCCCGGCGGCGTAGGCCCAGTCACTGTCGCCATCCTCCTAAGAAGCGCCGTCGAAGCCGCCGCCAAACAAAGAACAACCCCAAGACGCCTCGAGTAGCGTGGGCTATTGCAAGTAACACTCAATTGCGGTGGCCTTTTCTTTCGTCCCCCCTGTACCCAGGGGGGATTGAGGGGGGTTGCCCGAGCCGCGTTGTTTCAACCCGCGCGGACGCACGAGAGGGTCTCGCGAATCTCGATCTGCAGCTCGGGTCATCTACCCGACATCCCCAAAGGCGACGTAGGGTCCGCAGTTCGGACCTTCCGCCTGCCGCAGGGTGCATCTCGATGCACTTTCTCCCTGACCAACCCGCCCTCAACATTTTCCAAAAAGCCAAGACCCACCGTCACACAACAAACCTCCATTGCATCCCACAAACACCCCCTCTTATAAGACCCAACCAACATAACCTTTCCCCGCGCACGTCCGTTATCACGCCTTCCACAGAAATCCCGAAACCACACGCCTATCATCTGTGCGAATACGTCACGACTTTCAAAAGAGGAAACAAGCATGGCCAATCCAGATCAGTTCAAAAATTCAGAAAACGATCGAGCCTTCCGCTGGCTCACCGCCCGCGGATCCATGCAGGCAGCGCAGCTTGAAAACGCCATCCGAAACTATGCGCACCCTGTCTACGACCCTGCCGACGTAGGCCAGCACCTCCTCAAAGCCCTCTCGCAACCGATGGCAGGCTATACCGGCGACGCAACCAAAGTCGACATCCTCCCCCTCGCCGTCGCCGTCATCTCCCACGGCATCCTCATGGGCTGGGACGTCGTCGTAGAAATCGGAAAAGTCTAGCGACCCTTTGCATCTGGCTTGAAGGTACCGCCGATGATAAGCGCAACCGACTTGATAGGTGCAGCAGATCTGCAGGTTGCAATCCACTGAAAGGGCGCCATGGCCAAGCGCAGCGCCGCCATGGGCGTCGTCCGAGGCAAAGTCGAAAAGCCGCGACACGCACCCGTCTCGATGTTTGGACGTTTCGACGTTTGGACTTTTGAACGTTTGCCGCGCATACTGCCACAAAACCGCAAGGAGGCGACCCCTGACCACAAGCAGCACAACAACAACCCCGTTCCCCACAACCCGCTATCAAGGCAGCAAGCGCAAGCTAACCGGCGCGATCCTCGCCCAACTCGAAAACCTCGAGTTCACAACCGCCCTCGATGCCTTCGCCGGTACCGGAGCGGTCGCGCATAGCTTAAAGAACATCCGCAAGCACGTCACCTACAACGACGCCCTCGCCTTCAACCACCAGATAGGCCTTGCCCTGATCGAAAATGATACCGTCACAATTAGCGACGCGGATATCATGAGTGCCACGTCACGGCACCCCGGCATCGACTACGACAACTTCATCGAACAGACGTTCGACGACATCTACTTCACCAGCGAAGAAAACACCTGGCTCGACGTGACCACCCAGAATATCCGCCGGGTCGAATGCAAGTACAAACGTGCGATGCTCTTCTATGCCCTCTTCCAGTCAACCATGATCAAACGCCCGTACAATCTCTTTCACCGCAAGAACCTTTACATGCGAACCGCCAACGTCGAGCGATCCTTCGGCAACAAAGCCACCTGGGATCGCCCCTTCCCTGACCACTTCACAAAATTCGCCCTCGAAGCAAACGCAGCCATCATCAACACCAACGGAACCTGCAACGCGACCTGCCGCGACGCACTCGCGATCGAAGAGACCTTCGACCTCGTCTACATCGACCCGCCCTATGTAAGCGGATCAACATCAGGAAGAAAGGTCGGAGCTAAGGTCGGGGTTTCGGTCGGGGTGGACTATCACCACTTCTACCATTTCCTCGAAGGCATGACCCGCTACGCCGACTGGCCCACGCTGGTTGATCAAACCTCAAAACATCGGCGACTAAAAAGTCAAAGCAACCCCTGGTGCAACGGTTCCAAGAACACAGAAATGTTCAGCCACCTCTTCGAGCGCTTCGAAAAAAGCATCCTCGTCATTTCCTACCGAAGCGACGGCACCCCTTCCATCGACGAGCTAAGAGCAAGACTCGCTCGCGTAAAACAAAACGTCACCGTCATCGAAGGCAAGCGTTACCAATACGCCCTATCAACAAACCGAAAATCCCACGAAGTCCTACTGATCGGACGTTAACTCCCCGTAGGGTCCGCTGTGCGGACCTCTCTGCTACACAAACATCAATGCCCAGCGTGCTCGATCATCTCCAACAGCATCGCCGCCGTATTCGCAGACGCGTTGCTATCGCGCAGCGGACGAACCACCTCAGCAAGATCGCGCGACATCGCCTCGCGAGCCTCGACCGACCGAAGGAGCTGAATCGCCCGCGCTGCAATTGGCTCGGTAGACGCATAAAATGGCATGAACTCCGGCACCACCTCTCGACCGGCCAGGATATTCGGCAGCGAGTAATGCTCCGTAGAAAGCATCCATCGCGCAATCGCATGATAGAAAAGTCGCGAGGCCTGATACATCACGATCATCGGTTTGTGATGAAACGCAACCTCCAGCGTCGTCGTCCCGGAAGCAACCAACACAAGGTCCGCCGCCTCAATCAATTCCGAGTGGTCATTGTCATAAAGACGACAGTTCAACCCACAGTTCGCAACCATCGATTCAATCACCCCGCGAACCCGATCATTAGCCACCGATACCCCAAACGAAAACCCCGACCCCGACCGAAACCCCGACCGAGCCCCCGACCGAGATCCCGACCCAGTTTGGACGTTACGACGTTTCGACGCTTCGACGTTCCTCCCCGACCCCGACCACTCCACGATTCGCTGCGCCACCTCAAGCTGCCCAGGCAACACCGAAGAAACAACCTGCTTCCGCGACCCGGGCAATAGCGCAACGGTCAGATCGCCAAGCCCACGAATCGCCCGAACCTTTTCCGAATCAATCGTCTTGGCTGCGAACTGATCCGCCAGCGGATGTCCCACAAACCGAGCATCGATCCCCTGATCCCGAAAGAACGCCTCCTCAAACGGCATGATGCACGCGAGTCGATCCACGCGATGGCGAATCTTACAGATCCGGTACTTCCCCCACGCCCACATCTGCGGCGCAATGTAATACAACACCGGAACCCCCGCCTGCTGCGACCGACCCGCCAGCGGCATGTGCAGCATCGGACTATCAATCACAACGCAAGCGTCGAAGTGCTCCATCCGAAGCCGCCGCTCGCAGACATCGAGCATCCGATACGCCCGCCCCGCATTCCCAAGCGCCCCCGCCAGCATGGCCTGGTGCGACGTCATATCAAAAACCGATTCGCAACCCTCCGCAACCATCCGCGGACCCGTCGCACCCACGAAACTCGCCCCCGGACAAGCCTCGCGAATCGCCCGAATCAACGAAGCCCCGTGAACGTCCGCACTCTGCTCCGCCACCGACAAGAACACCCTCGGCCCCGACCCCGACCCCGACCGAGACCCCGACCACGTCCCCGACCTTCCCACAGATTCATGCAAACCTGCCTCCCCGCCGTTCGAGGATTGCCCAGAGCTTGATTTTCTGATCCTACTATCCACGTCAAAACCCATTTTCGAGGTCGCCATGGCTGTTTTATTCGCGACCACAGCCCTGCGACAGGCGCACGCTACGCGTCTCGCGGGCGGGGGTCAAACCGCCGGTCCAGGGTTGTTGATTGTAGGGGCTGATCTGTTACATTATTCGGTTCGGACATTTCGGTCCGCTGGAAAATCAGGTTAGGTATTCTTTTTGCACTGGAGGTAGTTTCTTGGCTTCGGAACTGGTACGTCAATTGGTGGATTCAGGTATCCACTTTGGCCACCGCGTGAGTCGCTGGAATCCCAAGATGTCACCGTACATCTACGGGAAGCGTAACGGCATCCACATCGTCGATATTCGAGAGACGGTTCGTGGTCTGTTACGGGCGAAGAAGTTCATCGCGCAAGTGGTAGCCAAAGGGGACGATGTTCTTTTTGTTGGTACAAAACGTCAGGCGAAATTATTGATTCAGCAAACGGCTTTGAAGGTGGGCATGCCCTACGTTTCTGAGCGGTGGCTGGGTGGTACGCTGACGAATTTCCGCACGATTCGATCTCGCCTTGCGCGTCTCGATGAACTCGAGAAGGAGCAGGAAGACGGCACGTTGCTGGAATACAGTAAAAAAATGATCGCATCGCGCACACGCGAGCACCGCAAGATCAAGCGAAACCTCGAGGGCATCCGCACGATGGAACGCGCCCCCAAGGCGCTGATCATTGTCGACGTCGCTCGCGAGTACAACGCGATCCGTGAGGCGAGAAAACTAAAAATCCCGACGGTCTGTCTCATCGACACCGACTCGGATCCGGATCAGGCAGATATCCCGATCCC
>JAJRUK010000196.1 GCA_024277835.1 Planctomycetota bacterium
GCCCCATTCGATGGGGAGGTCGGTGTGGTCGATGTTGAAGTTTTGACAGACCTTGGTCCACCGTTCCGCGAATTTACCATTGACGACGACAAGGGCTTTATGACCCGCCGGACAGCACCCGACAATCGCTGCCTCTGCCGCCGAGGTTCCGCTACCGGTAATGGTCATAACCTGCGACTTGGTCTGAAAGAGGTACTGGAGAAGCTCGTGAGACTGCTTGACTAGGTCGCGATACCACGCGGTGCGGTGGTGCTCGATTGGGCGGGCCATCTCAAGCAGGACATCTTCGGGAACCATGACGGGACCGGGTGTGAGAATGCGTGTTTTTTTCATCGGTTGTCGCCTTGCGTTGGTGGTTATTCCTCTCAGCGTGGTTGAGTATAGCACGACTCCGAAACGTCCAAAAGTCCAAACGTCGAAAAGTCCAAAGAGAAGACTCGAAACGCAGAATCCCTCCCACCCTCTCTCCACTCCTCCGAGTCGCAGGCATAAAGCCTGCGCGGAAGTGCGGAGTCAAGGACGCCATGACCAGCGCAAAAATCTCCCGTACAAGGTTCGACCGGTATTGCATACAACGGTGATACGCTCATGCACCGCACGGATCGATGAGTTCGTTTGCCGCTCCGGATCGACTCTTTGCCAGCAAACTCGAACCCTCGGCTCGCAAAAACTCCCCTCGCTCTCGATCCCGTCAGCATAGCGGTCTGCTCATTCTACGGGAATCGTCGCGTGGGTCCGGTAATGTCGCGATCGGGGGCGGTCGGGGTCGATCGTCCGCGAAAAGGTCGGGTTCCGTGGTCTGGACGGGGGAATCGTCTCAACCGGGCGAGCGGTGCGTCCGAAAAACATGCAGCGTCTGCGGTTTGTTTGTAGCTGTGGGCGGTGGATGCTCAGAACGCATGCTCTTGGACCGAAGCGGAGATCAAGATCGCGATGAGAAACGAAGAACGACATTACGGAAAATCGGGCGGGATGCGTCCCGGAGCGCCGGGCACGCCCGGTCTGCCAGTTTCACCGGGTTCCCCCGGAGCGGGCAGTCGCGGCGACCAGCAGCAGGGCGGCGACGAGGATCGGCCATTCTCCGAAATCCGGCGGACGATTTACGATGCGCTTCGATTGCTCTCGGTGCATCGGTGGAGCTTTTTCGTTCCGTTTTGTCTGGTGTGCTGCGGGGCGTTTGTTTCGAGCCTTTATCTGCCACGAACGTACAAGGCGACGACGTCGTTTGGTATCGAAAACGATCCGGTCATGATCAATGGGCCGATGTCTGCAGGACTCGAGTCGTATCGATATTTTCGCAAATCGATGTCTCGCGACCTTGTATCCGTGGGGACGATGGGACCAATCGTTGAGACGCTAGGTCTTGCGGGTGAGTTGTATTACGGCGAGGACGGTTCGCTGACCTCGGAATCGTTGCAGCGGCGCGATTCGATGGCGCGATCAATCGCCGGGTCTGTTTCGGTGACGACCTCGTCAGCCAGCGAGCTGACCGACGTCGTGACGATCGCGTATACCGGTCCAAACTCTACGATCGGTCGAAGCTTGGTTGACGAGACGAAAGCAGCATACAAAGAGCGAGCTGGTGAATGGATGCTTCATTTTCTCACACGTCGTAGCGAGTACTTTGCCCGCGAGGCGCAGGAGGCTCGCGGCGAAATGCTAAGTGCTCAGCGTGAAGAGGCGCTCTTGCGGATGGAAAACCCGCTAGTTGATCCGGGTGACCCTTCCGCCATCGCCGCAAGACTGACGCAGCTTCGATTGGAGCGTCGGAACCTGGAGCTTCGACGACGTGAGTATGAATCCGAACTCGTCGCCCATCAGCAACTGTTAGCCGCGACCCTCGCAATCCCTTCCGGGCGTCAGACGCCGACAAGCGGTGGACTGTTGATGAGCGGAGAGGCGATCTCCCTTGCCAGTCAGTTGCGAAGCGTCGAGGAAGAGATGCTCGCACTGCGTCGCGATCGCGGCGTCACGGATGCGCATCCGGAAATGGAAGCCCTTCGAGCGGATTCGGAGAGGATCACGAAAATGCTCGAAGCCCAGCAAGCGACCGACGCCGAGCGGATGCTGCTCGTGGAGGAGCGAGGTGGCGATGAGGCGGCGCTGATCGGACCGCCGGTGCGTGGCCAAGTTTGGTCGCCCGAGACCGCGCAAGTCAATACGCAAATCACTGCAGCGACGAATAAGATTCGCGAGGTTGATCTTTCGCGGACGGCGAATCATCGTGAGATTGACGCCATCGAAGACGCGAAGTCGAAGGTCTTTGATCACCAGGAAGAATTTCTGCGGATCGAATCGAAGCGGTCGCGTGCTCGTAAGCGAATGGAGCAGGCCGAGATGACCGTCGCGAGTGTTGCCCCTTCGATCAAAGGGTTGCTGCAGGATCGGATGATCCATTTTATAGACAATGGCCCCGCACGTGGCGGAAGCATTCCGATTTCACCCAAGGCGACGACGATCGTGCTATTGTCGCTTCTTGCAGGACTCGCCGCGGGCGGTGTGTTTGTGATTCTGGCGGAGGTTCTGGATCACGTTTACAGAAGCTCCTGGCAGGTCGCTCGTAGCTTGGGGTTGCCGCTATTGGAGGCGATCGACGAGATCGTTACGGCGCAGGATCGCCGTCGTGCGCTTGTACAAAAAGCGGTCGTCATGCCGGCGATTATTCTGGTTTGCCTTGGAATCACTGGCCTGACCGGGTCGATGGCCTACCTGAGCATTAAGCAGCCCTGGACCTACGAACGACTGCGACACATCCCAGACGCGGCGATCAATCTATTCATCGATCGCGACGCTGCGACCGTAGATGCCGCGTCGGACGAAGGATAGGTGTGGCGATTTCACGCGACATTGAGGTCGTTCTTACAGACAGGGTTAACGCGATAGGAGGTCGGGCGGTTTGACGACGCTTTCTACATCGATCCGGTTGGCGGATTTGTCTCGCTTTCAACAGCTTCTTTGGAGCTTGACGTGGCGGGATGTGCGCATCCGGTACAAGCAGTCAGCCCTGGGGATTGGGTGGGCGATCCTGCTTCCGGTCTCGATGATGCTCGTGTTCACGTTCGTATTCACCCGAGCACTGGACGCAACGAGCCTGCTTCCCACAACAATGCCCTATGCCCTGTACGCTTACCTCGGACTAGTGCCGTGGACGTTTTTCGGTGCGAGCCTGTCCGGGTGCGTGAACTCATTGGTCGCGAATCGCAACTTGGTCACGAAAGTCTACTTCCCGCGTGAAGTCTTTCCGCTTTCGAGTATCGGGGCGGCGTTTGTTGATTTCTTGATTGCGCTGGGCGTGCTGTGTGCGCTAATGGCGTACTTTCATGTCCGGGGCGAGTGGCATTTTATTGCGCATCCGACGCTGCTGTTTCTTCCGGTCGTGGTTGGTGTGCAGGTGATGCTCACGATCGGGATCGGCATGATGCTGGCGATGGCGAATCTCTTCTATCGCGATGTTCGACAGGTGTTCGGCGTTCTGATTCAACTCTTGATGTTCGTCTCAGCCGTCGTCGTGCCCGTTCCTACCGATGGATCGACGCTTGCAAAGTTAATCTCGCTGAACCCGCTCGTGCCGATCATCAGCGCCTACCGCGATTGCGTTGTTGAGGGGCATTTGCCGGAAGGCGCTCCGTTTGTCTATTCCGCAATACTCGCGTTTGTGCTGATGACCGGCGGGTGGATCTGTTTTCGCAAGGCGTCTTACCGATTCGCGGAGTGCATCTAATGAGCGACTCGGTGATCGAATTCAACGGTGTTTCCAAACGCTTTCGTCTCGGGGCAACGCATGATTCATTGCGCGACCTCGCCGCCGCCGCTTTGGGTTCAATCTTTGGCGGGAAAAAACGCAACAGCGCCGACGAAAACTTTTGGGCGATCAAGGATGTCGACTTTTGCGTTCGCCGCGGCGAGGTGCTCGGGATCATTGGCCCAAACGGCGCGGGGAAAAGTACCGCCCTGAAGCTCCTCGCCGGTATTCTGCGACCGGACGGAGGCGTCGTCCGCGTAACAGGGCGGTTGGCTGCACTGATTGAAGTGGGGGCGGGTTTCCACGGCGACCTCACTGGCCGCGAGAACATTTTCCTCAACGGAACGATCCTGGGGATGAAACGCCGGGAGATTGCGTCGAAGCTCGATGCCATCGTTGAGTTCGCCGGGTTGGAAAAGTTCTTGGATATGCCCGTGAAGCGTTACAGCTCCGGGATGTACGCTCGGCTCGGGTTTTCGATTGCGGCGCATGTTGAGCCAGATGTGCTGCTGATTGATGAAGTGCTGTCGGTCGGTGACGCTGTTTTTCGCCTGCGTTGCATCGAGCGGATGAAAGAGCTTGTCCAAAGTGGAACCACGCTTGTGTTCGTGACGCACGATCTGGATCAGATGCAAAAAGTATGCACGCGAACCATTGTGCTGGACCACGGAGAGATCGCGTTCGAGGGATCGCCAGCCGATGCGGTCGACCGCTATCTTTCAGCCGTTTCCGGTGCTTCGTCTACTCGACCAACGGACGACCTGGTGGCGTGCGATCAGCGCCTGGTGTCGCTGACCGATTTTTCTCTACGTGATGAGGCGGATGAGCGAACGCTAAGCGTGGATGCAGGCAAGCCCACCACAATCGAGGCAACGCTCGAGTTGAAATGCCGGATCGAGCGGCTCGTCGTCGAGGTGAACGTTCGTCGAGCACTGGGGGAATCGGTCGTCAGTTTGAACTCCGGGCGGTCAGATCGTTTCTATTGCGCCGGGCCAGGTTCGCACCGCATCGCGATACATCTCCCGTCGTTGCCGCTCGCAGGAGGGCAATACTTCTGCAACGTTCGTGTGTGGGATGCGGATCAGGGTACAACCGTGCTCGATACACCCTATCGATATCCACTCGTTGTGAATGACGGCGGGCGAGCGACCGGGATGTTCTGCCTCGAACACGAATGGTCGTTCTGTAGCGAACCGCAAGACAAATTGGCGAGCGAGACCGTCGTCGAGGTTACGTCGTCACCAACAGGAGAGACGCATGAGAGTCTGCCTGTTCGCTGACGCACAGTCGGTTCACATTCAACAGCTTGCGCCGGGTCTCGCGGCCCGTGGCATCGATGTTCATATCCTGACACACAAGCCCGCCGAGGTCTCGGGTTGCAGCGTCGAGCGGTTTCGTGTTCCCAGGGGCGGTCTGAACAACTTGCGTCGATGGGAAGGGCGACGTCGTGCGTATCTTGCGTCGTTTCTTCGAGATTTCGATGTGGTGAACATTCACTTCTTGCACGACTGGGGATTTTTTTCGGGAAACGAAAACAGCGACGGGTTCGGCGAAGATGGGTGCGTTGTCGCGACCGCGTGGGGGTCCGATGTTGTTGACCCACCCGGTGAGACGGCGGCATCGCAGTCGCTGATCGATACGCGCGTCGCAACGCTACAGGGCGCGACGGTGGTGACAGCATGCGGACCGACGTTCGCGCGCATAGTGGAAAAGTTCGGTCGTCTAAATGTTGGAACGGTCCAGGTTGCCGCGTTCGGTGTGGATGCAGCGATCTTTTCGCGCGGTAATGCGAACGAACGCGCCGCGGAGAACACTCCCCGCGTAGGGTTTTTCAAGGGGTTCCGTGGCGTCTATGGCGCGGATCGTTTGGTTCGCGCGATGCCGCTGATTGTCGAACAAATCGGTGATGTGCGATTCGAGATGGTCGGCGACGGTACTGATCTCGCGCGATGCAAAGAGCTAGCCGATTCGGTAGGCGTGTCTGATCGTATCACCTGGCACGACCGTCAGCCACTGTCGAGTTTACCCAGGTTGATAGAGACATGGGATGCCTCGGTCATCCCCTCGGCGCATGAAGCGTTTGGGGTTGCTGCTTTGGAATCGTCCGCCATGGGCGTGCCGGTTGTCGCATCGGATGTCTGCGGATTGCGCGACACGGTGCGCGATGGTGAAACCGGTTTGCTTGTTGACTCTTCAAATGCAGAGGAGCTTGCCGGTGGGATCGTGAAGCTGTTGAGCGATGCGCCTCTTCGTCAGCGGATGGCAGCGGCGGGGTGTGCGATGGTGGAGCGCGAGTACCGCTGGTCTGATTTGATTCAGCGTTGGATTGACGTTTACGAAATGGCCCATGAGCGACGATGCGAAATGGTGTAACGACTCTCTCAGGACCAGCGAAGGTACAGAACCATGACGACAACTCGAGATCCACATGACGGGGAACAGGCTATGCGAAAACTCTTGATGGTGTCGCACGCTTTTCCCCCAACTGGCGGGTCGGGCGTGCAGCGGTCGGTAAAGTTTGCCAAGTACCTCGGAGACTTTGGCTGGACCCCTGTTGTGTGGGCGAGCGATTGCGCGAACGGTCTCCCAATGGATGCATCACTCGAAGCGGATATTACGACCGGCGTGCGGGTGGTTCGCAAGGGCGATTCGCCGCGGATCCCGCGAATGGGGCGAACGCTTCGCGGCGTGACGAACGCGCGGAACCTTGGCGGATTGGGGCGAGCTGCAGCCCGGTTCGTGACAGCCGTGGACTGGCGGCTGAAGGCCTATCGTGAGGCACGGGCCTTCCCCGATGACTGTGCTGCGTGGGCGCGAGCGAGCGTGAATCCTGCTCTGGAGTTGATCGAAACGGAGTCCGTCGACGCGATTTATTCGACATATAGCCCCGTTTCCAATCACACGCTTGCTATGGCACTAAAACACACGACGGGTTTGCCGTGGGTTGCGGATTTTCGCGATCTCTGGACGGATGACCCTCGCTATCAGGCGTCGTCGCCAACACGTAAGGACGAAGCGCGCCATCTTGAACAGCAGATCATCGAAGCTGCCGACGTTGTGGTCGCAGTCACACCGATGCAACGCGATATCCTCGCTTCGCGCATGAGCGGGTGTGATTCGAAGTTCGTAACGATCACGAACGGGTTTGACCCGGACGACTTCGTCGATATTGACAGCGAAGCCCATGCGGATCGGTTCGTACTTGCGCACGTGGGACGACTCGACGCCGCTCGAACCAAGCCCGCCATTTTTGAGGCGCTCGCGTCACTCGCGAAACGCCTGGGTGAACAGAGAGCGCGGTTCGTGCTGCGCATCGTCGGTCATTGCAACGGCGAAACGCGCGCGAAGTTGGAAGCGACGGGCCTTGCCGTTGAGGTCGTAGGGTACGTTTCGCACGCGGAAGCCATTGCTGAAATGACGCGGGCGAATGCGCTGCTTGCACTTCTTCCAACCGGTCATAATGCTGAGTCGATCATCTGCGGAAAACTCTTCGAGTACCTCGCGACCGGAAAACCGATTCTGGTCGTCGGACCGACGGGCGGCGAGTGCGAGCGCATCGTACGCGAGTGCGACGCGGGAATATCAACAGAATTTTCGTCGGAAGCTATCGTGGATGCAATTCGGAAGCTGATCATCGAGTGGGTGTCAAGAAAGCCGATGGCCGGTTGCGATCCGAGTTTTCTTCGACCCTACTCGCGAATCACGACAACGGGACAACTCGCCGACGTGCTCGACCGCCTCGTACCCGGCCAAAACGAACTTGAAGACGAACGCGAATTGGAGGTCGCAGGCGTCTGATGAAATCTCCTACTGTCTCCGTCATTATTCCAACGTACAACCGCGCGGCGACCCTGCCGCGCGCAATCGATTCCGTGATCGCGCAGACGGTTGATTCGTGGGAAATCATCGTGATCGATGACGGCTCCACGGATAATACAAGCGAAATCATCAATAAGTATCAACGCGAGCTTGGCGACCGTCTTCAGTATATTACGCAGACAAATCGAGGGGCGAGCGCCGCGCGTAACGTCGGAATCGAGGCAGCGAATCGTCCGTTCGTCGCGTTTCTTGACTCGGACGATGAGTACGTTCCCGAGAAACTCGAGCAGCAACTCGCATTGTTCGACGCAGCACCGGATATAGGTCTTGTTTATTGCGATTATGCCTTTGTGGACCTCGACGCGAAGCGTCATGCGAGCGCGTTCGATGAAAAGTTGCTTCTTGCGCGGGCGGTTCCATCGAAAGAAGTATCGCCCGGTTTGCGTGTGTGCGATTCGCGACTCTTCCAGACGCTCTTACGCGGATACTTTATCGCGACGATCACTGGCATGATACGGCGAGACGTCCTGGGTTCCCGCATTCGGTTCGATGAGCGAATCAACTACGCCGAAGAGTGGCTATTCTACTTGCAGGTCGCCAAAGCTGCGCGGGCGGGGTTCGTGAATGAGTCGCTTTGTGTTCATCATTTTACCGACGGCAGTCTTGCGCGAACGAACCGCGTCCAAAACTCGATCGGATTGTGCAAGGTGCTCGAAGCAATTCTGGAAACATTTCCAAAGCTTGCCCGGAGTGAGCGAAAGATCGTACTGGGCCTGTTGAGTCGGGCCCATCGGCAGGTCGCGTTCAACTCGGACGAAGCAGGGGAATTCGGCGAGTCTGCCCGGCGATTTTTGCGCTCGTTTCGCTGTCAACCAGGTCGAGCCACGCTTCGCAGTGCTGTTGCGGCGATTGTGCGAGCTTGCTTCGGCGGCAACTCGCAGGGGTCTGATCTGACAAAGTCCGGAAGGGGTGTCACGCGTTCAAGCGCGTAGCGAACGAGTCCCGATAGTTGTGAGTACTGCTTTCACTCAAAGGAAATGCAACAAAACATGGCCACGGAACCTGCAATAGAAAAAATGCCACTCCCATCGCTGGCCGCTCAGGGCGCACGCGTCTGGGATCGACTCTGGCGACATGTGCCGTCGATCGAAAAAGACGAAACGCTGCTCGCGCGAGAACGCGATGGGCATCGGTGGTCCGAGATCGTGCGGCAAATCGAGGGGACGTTCGGATCGGTCGCAGGACTTCGGACGATCGAGCTTGGTGCGGGCCGCGGTGACCTCTCGGTCTTGCTCGCACAGCACGGCGCGAAGGTCACGCTTCTCGACGCTAGTGAACAAGCTCACGAACAAGCCCGGAAGCGATTCCGCCGATTGGAACTTGAGGCCGACTATGTGAAAGGCGACATGCTCGGTTCGCTAGCTGAGCAGGCCGGTCAATTCGATCTTGCGATTTCTTCCGGTGTGGTCGAGCACTTTGAAGACGACCAGCGGACGCAGTCGCTCCAATCCCATCACACCGTCCTTCGACCCGGCGGGCTGGCCATCGTCAGCGTACCCCACGCCTGGTGCTTTTCGTACCGACTTTGGAAACTGTACCTAGAGACCCGCGGGTGGTGGCCCTACGGGATGGAGATTCCGTATTCCAAAAGCGAATTAACTCGTAGAGCCAGCGAAGCGGGTTTCGGACGGGTGGAAACGTCCGCCTATGGTTTTTGGCAGTCGGTGGGGGATCACTGGATGAAGAACATCCTTCATCGCTCGGTGGACTTCAGTGGGAAGCGGTCGGTTCTGGATAATACGTTCGGAATGACGGCGCTTTGCTTTGCATGGCGCACGCAGTCCGAATGGGCGGGGAGGTAGCATGTCGGACGTTGCTCCCTTACTTACCGATGGGAGATCGGGAGCGCTCGCATCCGTCGATCGGCGTGACGCCGTAGCGCGTCATTTCTTGAATCGGGGACATGGTCTGGAGTTCGAAATGGAGGCACGATGGATTCGCTCGCAGCTTCCGCCGCAGTGCAATCAAGTCGCGGATGTCGGATGCGGCAACGGCGCACTGTTCCAGTGGCTGGGGACTGATAGCGTAGTCGGGTTCGACTTCGCGCCGGACGGGTTACAACATACGCGGGAGCGTTTTTCGGAAGTGCCGCTCGTGGCTGGTTGCGCTGAGCACCTGCCCGCCGCCGCCAGTTCGTTCGATGCGATTGTGATGCAACATGTCGTTGAACATCTCGTTGACGTTGATCGGGCGGCGAAAGGATGGCATCGCGCGTTGCGGGCGGGGGGGCGGTTGATCGTCGTCACACCCAACGCGAACTTCGTGGACCCTTCGGTCTACGACGATCCGACGCACACGCACATCTTTACGCGAACGGAACTGCGCGACGTGCTTGAGGGAGCAGGGTTTGAGGTATGTAACTTGTGCACGCTGGGGCTACCGTTTTTTCGCAGCCACGATCAGTTGCCCGGATGCTGGCGACTTCGACGCGGTTTGATAAGCAGCGCGAGGTTGCTCTCCCGGATTCCGGGACTTTCCGGTGCAGGGCAATCGCTTTGTTGTGTCGCGCGGAGGATGAGTTGAAACATTCCAAACAAATGCGCGTCTTGATTGACGGCCGAATGCTCCTCGGGCGATTCTCTGGCGTTGCTCGTGTGGTGACAAAGCTCGTAGAGCATCTGGCGAACCGGGCGGACACCATGCCGGTTGTTCTATGCGGAAATGAACCCTATCTGCCTTGGTGCGATCGTGACGACATCGAGATGCTGGTCGCGGATTTCAGACGTATCGATCGTTCGCCGTTTCGCCGTCTGCTTTGGGAGGAGACGAAGCTCGCCGGTTGGATTTCGCGAAGCAAGGCAGATGTCTACCATGCAACGTGGAACAGCGGCGTTCCTTCAGGCGTCTCCATTCCGACGGTACTTACGATTCACGATCTGATTCCCTGGTCGAAGCCGACCGGCGGATTGCGAGGGTGGGTTCATCGCGGTTGCTATCGACGAAGCGTATCAAGTTCCGCCCGGCGGGCGACCGTCGTGACCGCCGTGAGCGACTTTTCGCGTGAGGACATATGTCAAACGCTCGGGTTGAACAGGACGGACGTGCTGACGGTCCGCAACGGTGTTTCGCTTCCAACCGACGCCCCCCGATTTGAATCAGATACGGAAGGAACCGAGTCGGGGTCGTCGGGGTTGTTGGGAGCCTATGTCTTGTATGTTGGAGGACACGAGCCGCGGAAGAATCTTGCGAGTGTATTTCGCGCGATGCGCGCCTATTGGTGCGATTACGGCAAGGGACTAACGCTCGCCCTGACCGGGACCACGGACGCGCTCTGCGAAGACGCTCGGGAAGCCTTCGAGTCGCTTCCATCGGGGTCACCGGTTCGGTTTCTGGGTTTCCCGTCGGATCTTGAGCTGGGCCTGTTGTATCGACGTGCTCGTGCTCTTCTCATGCTCTCGACGAACGAGGGGTTCGGGCTGCCCGTCCTAGAGGCGATGGCCCACGGGTGTCCCGTCATCGCGGCGAACCGGGCATCGCTGCCGGAGGTCGTCGGCGAGGCCGGCGTTTTGGTTGACCCGGCGGATGCCGATGGCGTCGCCGGTGGGATCCACCGCCTGGAGTCCGAGGCCAAGTTCCGGTCGTCAATCGTGGCGGCGGGGCTGGAGAGGGTGAATCGCTTCACCTGGGAGGCCACGTGCGAGGGGATGACTCAGGCCTACGAATCCGCGTGCCAGAACGTATCTGAGGCCTTCCCACCAGCTACCTACGACTCGCTAGCAACTCACAACCCGGGCTAGTCTGCCCGGATCGTCGTTTTTTCCGCCTCCCGACTCGACAAAGGGCAGCCTGCGCGCGATACTGCCCGGCTCGATATAGAGCGAATACAGATGCGTACGGAGAATGACCTTGACCGAATTGATAAGTGCAAGAGAGCTGATGCAGCTAGCCAGCGGTGGAAACACCAACGCAGTCGAAGAAGCGTGGATGCAGATCGCGGAATCGCCCGGTGCGACCCCCGCGAAACTTTGCGAATACGCGCCGATCGTTGGGACGCTTGCGAAAGCTCAGAATCAGACGCTGGCTGAAACGTTAACATCGACGCTGGTCGAGGGCGTTAAGGAACGACTCAACGCGGAAGAGGTAATACTTGTCGCCGGTGCTTGCTTGCGTGCGATCGGCAATAGCGACGAGCTTCGCGCGCAGGTATCAGAACTTTATCGGGCGCACTTCGGTTCACGCGACGGGTTTGAGGCGCTTCTCACTGAAGCGGGTCTGCCAAGCGGTCGCCCCGTGCGTCGTGCGCTGCGAACACTGGACGTTTGCCTTTCCATTGAACAAGGTAGCTTCCTCGCCGGTCGCGACGAGGACGAAGCTGCTCAGGTCGAGTCCGTTGACGTCTCCGATTGGACCTATACGGTCAAGACCGATGACGGAACAGAGGAATTGGGAGCGGTGCTTCTCGCGGATCGATTCCGTCCGGCGGACGAAGGAGAATTCGCCGTTCAAAAGCAATTCGACGCCAAGGGATTGGCCGAGCGAATGGCGAAGCATCCCGACACGGTCGTGATCGCCCTGTGTCGCGAAAACGGAAATACGCTGGACAGCGACCAGTTGATGGACCTCCTGTGTCCATCCGTCATCGCGGAAGACGACTTCAAAAAGTGGTGGACCAAGGCGCGGGCCGCCGTCAAGAAATGTCCGCAGATCAGACTCGAAGGGCGTTCTCCTTATACGATCACGTACGACGACGCTCCGATCTCTGTCGAGCAGACGATGCTCGAAAACTTCAACCGTCACCGCGATCCTTTGGATCGGTATGGCATTGTGACGAAATACATCCAGGGTTGCCCGGGGCGAGGGGCGGATGTCGACAAAGAGACGATTCTTGACTGCTATGGAACCTTTTCAAAGCAAGCGCAGGCGCTGATCGACGCAAAGGCGACGTCTGCGTGCGTCGTTTCAGCCATGGCGGCGCATTTGGGCGAAGTCGGTGGGGCGGATGAGCCTGTTGCGCTACCGCGCGCGGCGGTCATAGCCAGTGAGGATCTCGACGCCGCGGCAAAACACGCGGGCGACGCGGGCCTGCTTGAGCGGATTGTCAATGCGATTGAAGCGACGCGCCCCGAGTCGTGGAAAGAGGATGTGATTGGGTTGATCCCCAATTTCCCGCAGTCGTATTTGGATCGGGCGGTCGAGCGTTTGACCGGGGCGGGTGTGTCGTTTGCCGATCTTGCTCCGAAGATTCAGCAAATACTGAAAGCGCCAAGCGACCATTTCGAGGCGATGCTTTGGTTGTGGAATGGTCCTGCGAAGTCGGAATTGCTCGAAGGGACGCCGCTGGCGACAGTGATGACGCGAATTCTTCGTGCCCTGAACGAAGCCCGGGTAAGCGACCGAATTAGTCGCGAACAGGCAAAGACGATGGCCCA
Organism: Planctomycetota bacterium; assembly: GCA_024277835.1. Lineage (GTDB taxonomy): Bacteria > Planctomycetota > Phycisphaerae > UBA1845 > UBA1845 > JAJRUK01. Next base: position 12,991 of record JAJRUK010000196.1, read on the forward strand.
GCGTGCTCGCAATGTTCTTTCGGCGCGAAAGTACGAACGGTTTAACGAATGCGTTGATACGCTGGATGGCGGTATGGCGCTGGCGCTGAAGACTCAACTTACTCAGGCAGACAACCTTGGGCCTGCTGCTCGTGACGCAATGCTGAGAAAACTTCAGCCAATTCTTCCGGTTGTTGAGTCCGGACCTGCCTTGCCGACTTGGGCCATGGACGACGTCCTCTACGCGACCGAATCCGGGCTTGCGAAAAAGGACGCCGAGATCGAACATCACGTCAATGTGAAAATCAAGGAGAACGCCAAAGCGATCGGCGAAGCTGCGGAGAAGGGCGACCTGAGTGAGAACTCAGAATACAAGTTTGCCCTAGAAGAGCGCGATCTTCTTCGCGGGCGACTTGCTCAGATGAACTCTGAACGAGCGTCAGCCCGAGTTCTATCGACTGAGAACATCCCGACCGATCATGTCGGGATCGGAACGCGCGTGGTCTTCAAGAATGTCGATACCGCCGAGTGCTACGAGATGACGTTCATTGGCCCATGGGAGGCGGACATCGACAAGGGAATCTTTAACTATCGTGCGCCGCTCGCCCAGGAAATCATGGGTCGCACGGTCGGCGACATTGTAGAGTTCGACCACAGTGGTCAGAGCGGCACCTTCAAAATCATCGAGCTGCACAACGCCCTCGAAGATGGCACGCTTGAAACGCTTCAGCGATCCTAAATCGTTCGCAATTTTCTTACGACAAGGGTCTCACGCATGAAAGCCGCCATTATTGGTTTGCCGCAATCGGGTAAGTCGACGGTCTTCGCCGCCGCTTCAGGAAAGGTCGTCGATCCTTACGCACCGCCGGAGGTGCAGCCCGCGGTGGTTCGCGTGCCGGACTCGCGCGTCGATTGGTTGACCGACCACTGCAAACCCAAGAAGACCATCCTCGCCACGTTTGAACTTGCAGATATTCCTGGCTGCGACCTTTCGGATTCAAAGGGGCGAGCGGATTGGCGAAAGCTACTCCCAACGGTTCGACAGGCGGAGCTTCTAGTCGTCGTCGTTCGCGATTTTGAAGATCCTTCCGTTCCGATGCACAAGGATCGCGTCGATCCCCAGGCGGACTTTGATGAGGTCTGGACGGAGCTTGTCTTTTCCGACCTGGAAGCCGTAACCAACCGCATCGCCAAGCTCGAACATTCGCTCAAGAAACCAACGAAAACACACGACGCCGAAAAGGCAGAACTGACGCTGCTACAGCGTTGTCACGAAGCCCTCGAATCAGAAAAACCGCTTGCAGATGCGTTGCAGACCGAGTCGGACAAGGCTTGCCTCTCGAGCTTCGGATTTCTGACGGAAAAGCCCGTGGTCTGCGTACGCAACGTCGGTGACGATGTTGCCACAAGTGCAGAACCGCTCAGTGCTAGTCACGCCGTCGGTCATGTCGTCATGAGTGCGTCGATCGAAGCGGATATCGCCCAGCTCGATGCGGACGATCGCCCAGCGTTTCTGGCGGAGCTTGGCATCGCGGCGCCCGCGAGCGATCGCCTCATTCAGACATGCTACGACGCACTCGGTCTGATTTCATTTCTCACGATGGGGCCGGACGAAGTGCGAGCCTGGACCATCCGCAAAGGCAACACCGCACAGGAAGCGGCTGGTAAGATTCACTCCGACCTATCACGCGGGTTTATCCGCGCCGAAACGGTCGCCTACGACGACCTCGTCGCCAATAGCGACATGAAGGGTGCGAAAGCAGCCGGCAAAGTCCGCAAAGAAGGAAAAACGTACATCGTTGCCGACGGCGACATCATGAACATCCTCGCCAATACGTAAACGGTCAGCGCCCTTCGCGGTCGATGTTCGATCGACCGTCAGAACGACTCGGTCTTCGCCGCTCGTCCTGAACGAGGCAGCGTCGTCCTCGCCGCACGCATCTAGCGCATCATAAAGCCCGCTTGGTTTCCGCCGCTGGTGTTCTCTCGAGGAGCGTCGTCCACAAAGAGAAGCTGGAGCGGAGCGGGTTGATCGGCGTCTTACACCGTACCACATCAGAATTTTGGCTGGCCCCTCGGTCACGGCGATAGAGCCGCCCGGTTCCTCTGTGGAGGGCGTTCTGGTTGCAAATTGTGCAGTCGCGCGTATCCTTTCCTCGCCTTGCCGGTGTAGCTCAGTTGGTTAGAGCACCTGCCTGTGGAGCAGGGGGTCGCAGGTTCGAATCCTGCCGCCGGTAGTCTTATTGCGTCGATTCGCCCCCTCCAGAGTACGAGCGTTGAGTTTGAAAAACCTCGCGCTTTTCCAAGTGATATTCTGATCGGATTGGCATCGTCGAATACGCCGCATGTCCACTGCCAGGCTGCCCAAATGCGCAGTGGAAAAGGCACCCCGCTCTCCTTTTCGCGAGTTGGCCGCATTTCCTACGAAAACGCTTGAATCAGGTAGGTCGATTCTGTAGCATGAACGTCTCTCCTAGCAGATACGATCCGCGTCAGAGAAGTTCGGTCCATCTTGAAGAGGGTCACGAATGAGGCGATTAGAATTGATTCCTGTGGCGGCTGTTGTGGCGCTGGTACTCTCAGCTGCCTCTTCGGCGCAAACTCCTTTGGCCCCCATCCGCGCGCAGACCGATGGCCAGCGCGACTCTTCGCAAGACCAATCTGGTCTGACGTCTACCGCATTGCAGGTTGTCACATTCCCCGATTGCAACCACAACGGAGTCGACGATGCGGAAGAAATTGCAGGCTGCGACGGCGACCCCGCTTGTTCTGATTGCAATGGAGATGGTTCGCCGGATGAATGCGGCGTGCCGTTTGAGTGTGATCGCACTGAGGACGCCAGGTTAACGCCAGAGAACTCATCGCCATACAACCACTTCGGGCTGGCGATCGCGATCGACGGAGACCGGATGGTGGCAACCGCTCCAGCTCAGGAGTGTAATGCCGGCGCTAGATGTGGTGCCGCTTTCGTCTTCGGGTGGGACGGCGAAAACTGGATCGAAGAGGCAGAGCTTCTCCCTTCAGACCCCGGAGAGTTTCAGTATTTCGGAACCTCGGTCGCAGTCCTGGGAGATGTCATCGTCGTCGGGGCGGCGTTTGCGGACGTACCTGACAGGGACGACGTCGGGATCGCATACATCTTTGGGAAATCCGCAGGCCAATGGCACGAAGAAGCCAGGCTCTCGCCGGACACTCTGGTAAAACGAGC
>JAJRUK010000197.1 GCA_024277835.1 Planctomycetota bacterium
GATGTCAAAACAACCGTGGGGGGGGGGCGATTTCGGCAGTTTTTCCTGCCGTCTCGATAAACGATGCATCGGCTACCGGGGCGGACTTTGTTTATCCTGCTTCGCTGCAGATCGCGTGCCGGGGGATGAAGGAAAAGCGATTACGGAAATGAGATCATATCGGTGGGGCGATTATGCTGACCAGAGAGATGCTGGTCTGCGAGCCGTCCATCGAGACCATGCCCTGCCAGTATGCCTCGCCCGGCACGCACATCCCGCCGCCGCTTTCGGTGCAGAATGTGAACGCTGATCGCACCTCCCAGCAGCCGCTCACGACCGTATTCGCCGGAATGATGACCCGAATGGGTAGGTTGTTACCTTTTCCGGTCTTCTGGGCGACGGCGCATCCGTCGCAGGTGACGCTGACCGACCAGGGCGCTTCGCCATTGAGCGAAGCGCCCTCGGGGAGCTTGAGGTCGAGAAGAAGTTCGATGTCACGCCCGGCAACCAGCGCGGCGGGGGGCATGTCGGTGGGGGGGCAAGATTCGATGCCATCGACTTCGGGGGCCGTTAGCCCCTCAAGGATAATCTCACACCATTCGCCCGATTCGAGATGGACGCGGACGATCCGGTGGTTGTTGGTGTCGGCTACGAAAACCTCGCCATCGCAGACAGCGACGCCGCCCGGTTCAAAAAAGGCGACTGCGCTGTCTTCGGTGGTGGGGGCCGGGGCACCTGTGCCAAAGAGCGTACGAACAGATCGACCGTCCGGATCGATCTGTTTGATTTTGTGATTATAAGTGTCGGCCACGATCAGCGACGTGCCCCAGGCGTCCACGCCCAGCGGATGTTGCAGTTTTGCCTTGGGATGTACGCCGTCAATATCGCCGAACGAAAATAAGCCCTCGCCAATAATGGTGAACACTTGTTCGGTGGCCATGTCGATGCCGCGGATGGCGCTGACCTCGCTGTCGGCGAAATACAGCTTCCCACCCATCGCACAGATACCAGACGGTTGGGAAAGGGCGGACGTCTCGGCTGGTCCGTCCACGAGATTCTCGCGACCGGTCCCGGCAAATGCCCTCGCGAATCCGACGGGAAGGTCTACTCGCCAAATCTGGTGACAACCCGCCATCGCGACGTAAAGCGTCGATCCTTCGCTCGTCAGATCCCACGGCGAGTTGAGACCTTGCTGGGTGCCCATCCCGCCGCCGGTTCGATCCCATTCCATCTTTCCGGTCCCGACGACGGTCGAAACCTCGAAGGTCTCAAGATCGATCCCACGTATCAGGTGGTTTTCGGTATCGGCGACGTAGAGATTCCCGAGCGCGATCGCCAGTCCTTGCGGATGATCGAACGTGGCGGACTCTGCCGGGCCATCAGCTTGACCGACCTCACCTGAGCCGACGACCTTAATGACCTTCGCGCGACCTTGTGCGTCCGGCAGTTCGGCGATCACGATGCGGTTATGATTCGAGTCAGCAACGAACAGGCGATTCGATTCTTTGTCGGCGAGCACCTTACCGGGAAACATCAATCCGGATGCGGCTCGTACGCTCGATTCGCGTTTGAATGTCAGGGGGTTGCTTGTGAGTGTATCTGCGGTGCGACCTTGTTCGAGCGCCTGGGCGATCGCATGATCGAGAGATTCGCGAACGTCTTGTCCCGCAGTTTGCAAGGCGATGTTGCCCGTCGAGTCGATCACGAAAAGGGTGGGCCAACTTCGTGCGCCGTACGCCCGCCAGATTTTCATCGCGTCGTCGATAACGACGGGGTGCCCGATTTCGTATCGAAGAATCGCGGCGCGGATCGTCTCTGGCGAAGCTTCGTTGGCGAACTTGGCGCTATGCACACCGATGAAAACGACCGGGTCGCTTTTGTATTTTTGTTCGAGCGCGGCGAGGTCTGGCAGGATGTGCATGCAGTCGATGCAGCAGTAGGTCCAGAAGTCGAGGACGACAACTCGACCTTTCAACTCCTGGTCAAACCGGAGCGGTGTATCGGTGTTCAACCAGCCAAGTCCGACGTCGAGGTCTGGTGCTTTCTTTGAATCGGTCATTTTCATTCCGTCAATGCTTCGGCGGTGTGACAGTCGGTCTCATGCGGCACTCAGTTATGTACAGCACCCGATCTGGTGTGGCACCGGTTTGCAACCGGTGATTTGAACGATCTCTCCTCTCGCCCGTGCGATGGCCGAGTGTTATGATACACGCACAACGGAGAAAAACGCAACCGAACGTCGTTCGGTCGCGACGGGGAGATCATGCAATCAGGAGCAATCAATGAAAGTTGCAGTCACAGGCGCAACGGGGTTTCTTGGCAGATACATTGTTCGACATCTTGCGGAGCTTGGCCACGAGTTGCGGTGTTGGTTTCGAGAAAGCTCCGATCGCGGCGGGTTTGATGGCGTTGAGGACGCAATCGAGTGGGTTCCGGGCGATCTCAGCGACGACGCGTCGATGCACGTACTCGTTGCGGGCTGTGACGCCATCATTCATGCTGCGTTGTATCGACCGGGGCAAGGTTTTCGCGGTGCGGAGGGCGACGTCAGCGTTTTTGTCGAGCGGAATGTCCTCGGGACGATTCGTCTTATCGAGGCGGCTCGCAAGGCGGACGTGCCACGTTTCGTTTTCATCTCGACGTGTGCGCTTCACGAAGTGATCCTTGACGATCGCAAGCTCGACGAAGCGCATCCGCTGTGGCCATTGACGCACTATGGGGCGCATAAAGCAGCCATCGAAAAGTTCATCCACAGTTACGGACTCGGCGATGGTTACGAGATTTGTTCGCTTCGTCCAACGGGAATCTATGGCCTGTCGAGACCGGTGGGGCGGAGCAAGTGGTACGACCTCGTGCAGGCGGTCAAACGCGGCGAGCCGATCGACAGCGCGACGGGCGGTAAGGAAGTGCATGCCAGCGACGTCGCAAAGGCGGTCGGGATTTTGCTGACCGCGAACGGGATCGCGGGACAGGCGTACAACTGTTATGACCGTTATATCGCGGTGGAAGAGGTCGCACAAATCGCCAAAGATCTCTCCGGCAGCAACAGCGCAATCTCTACTGTGAACAAAGGTCCGAAGCATCAGATCGATACGTCGAAACTTCGCGCGCTCGGCATGGCGTTCGGCGGATTGTCAATTCTTACGGAAACGATTCACGGGTTGCTTGAGTCGCGGTAGGGGGGGTAAGTCAAAGGAACCGAGCCGCGACCGTGAGGGAGCGAACGCTAGATGCTGCAGTCGCCTAACTAACGTATCGCGCGAGGTAGCTCGTTACGTTGGAAGAATCGCTTCCTTACGGTCGCGGCTCGGTTGAGCGGGCGATTTCTCTGTGTTGTGAGATTACGAGAATACACAATCATCGTATTCACGATCCGGAGGGTTTGAAGCTGCGGTTGACAGAAGCTGCTTCTCATGGACCATGCGCAAAGGCGGCTGAATTCGCTTAGAAACATTGCGACGATAGGGAATGACCGACATGATCTACTTCAA
>JAJRUK010000198.1 GCA_024277835.1 Planctomycetota bacterium
AAGCTCGCCAAGCGTCGTTTTTGGAACCGAACCCCTCTGTGACGTTGACGAATCGCAACCCTACCCGGACCGTTATCTCGCCCACTATCCCGCGACCAAAGCATCGGCGGAACGCCTGGTGCTGGCTGCCAACGGTCCGGATTTTTCCACGGTCGCCCTCCGTCCGCACCTTATCTGGGGGCCTGGCGATCCGCATTTGATCCCCCGAGTCGTGGATCGCGCCCGAGCAGGAAAGCTCAAACTGATCGGCGACGGGACGAATCTTGTTGATATCACCTATGTGGACAACGCTGCTGACGCTCATGTTCTGGCGGCGGATGCCCTCACACCCGGCTCCCTATGCGCTGGCAGGCCCTATTTCATCAGCCAGGGGGCGCCTGTGCCGCTCTGGGGCTGGATTAACGATTTACTGGGACGCCTCGGAGTCGATCCGGTCGCCCGGCAGGTTTCTCCTGCGATCGCTCACGCCGCCGGGGCTGTGTTCGAGGTGATCTACGGTGTTCTCCGCCTCCGATCTGACCCTCCCATGACCCGTTTCGTGGCCAGCCAGCTTAGTAAATCGCACTATTTTGATATTTCGGCTGCGAAGTGCGATTTTGGATACGAGCCGCGAATTTCAACTGACGAGGGGATCGAACGGCTCGTCGAATGGTTGAAATCCGACCGTTGATCGGCGTGTGTGAGAGATTCGTACAACTCACCGAGCCGCGACGGTGAGGGAGCGCCTAGGTGCGACGATTGGTGTGTTCCGACGTATTGGCCTGCCTCAGCAGCCTGTTGAAAAAGTGTGGCACCGGTTTGTAACCGGTGCGATATCTCTTGTTCCAAGGACTTGCACCGGTTACAAACCGGTGCCACATATAAAAACTTCGTTTTTCAACAGTCTGTCAGGGGTCGCTCCTTCACGGTCGCGGCTCGGTTTGGCGATGCCCCAAACGGTGAAATTGAGGCCGGTCGGTTTTCCCCGCTCGAAATTCTGCTAAGATTCGCCTTCTCGGGCGGCGTGCGCCGGGGCCTAGGTGGTCCAACATCCCGAGCGTACCGGCTGAGAACCTTCCCGGATTATTCATTCGATGGGTATCGCGGACAGAATCGTAATCACGGGCGTTGGCCTTACATCGCCTAACGGAAACTCGATCGAGGAATTCCGCCGGAACCTGCTCGGCGGCGTCTCGGGCGTTTCGTCGATGGAAACCCGCCATATGGGCATGGTTCATGCCGGAATCTGCGATTTTGATGAGCAACGTCACCAGTCGAAGAAAGAACGCCGCCGCGGCACCCGCGCCGGGACGATTTCGATCTTCTGTGCCAACGAAGCTGTGATTTCCGCGGGCATTGATCTCGACAAAATCGACCGCTCTCGCGTCGGCACGTTCGTGGGAATTACCGAGCACGGGACCGTCGAAACCGAGAACGAGATTGACGCGATCCGACAATACGATTATGACACCAAGTTCTGGACGCATCATCACAACCCGCGAACGGTTGCGAACAACCCCGCGGGCGAGGTGACGGTCAACATGAAGTTGCCCGGACCGCACTACACGATCGGTGCAGCCTGTGCCGCGGGTAATGCCGGATTGATTCAGGGCGTGCAGATGCTTCGTCTTGACGAGGTTGATGTGGCGCTCGCTGGCGGTGTGTCTGAGGCGATTCACTCGTTCGGTATATTTGCGAGCTTTGCGAGTCAAGACGCCTTGGCGCAGCATGTTGATCCGACCAAAGCGTGTCGGCCTTTTGATAAGGGTCGAGATGGGATCGTCGTTTCCGAGGGCGGTTGTTTGTACGTCCTTGAGCGACTGGATGATGCAAAGAAGCGCGGGGCGAAGATCATTGCGGAGGTCGCTGGGTATGCGATGAACTCCGATGCGAACGATCCGGTTCTACCCGACCCGGTGCGTATCGCAGAGTGCATTGCGCTTGCGATCAAGCGAGCCGGCATTACGCCGAGCGACGTGAATATCGTAAGCACGCACGCAACGGCGACGGATATGGGCGATGTGCAGGAGACCGCAGCACTCAGGCAGGTGTTTGGCGATTTCCCGAACGTCCATGTGAATAATACAAAGAGTTTCATCGGCCACGCGATGGGCGCAGCCGGTGCGTTGGAGCTTGCGGGGAATTTGGGTTCGTTTGATGACGGTGTCGCACATGCGACGATCAACGTCGATGACCTCGACCCGCGATGCGAAGTTCGTAACCTCGTGATGAACGAACCTCGCGAGATCGGAAAAGTGAACTTCATTCTGAACAACTCGTTTGGAATGTTGGGGATTAATTCGGCGGTGATCGTCAAGCCCTTTACCGGCTAGCGGTTTTCGCCATGTGGTATGGACGGCAAGGCAAGTACGGTTTGAGGACAGCATGGGCGATCTGAACGTCAAGAAAATCATTCTCGATATCATCTCGATTGTTGCACCCGACGCGGACCTCAGCGACGTCAAAAGTGACGTTCGTCTGCGGGACCAACTCGAAATGGATTCGATGGACTTTTTGGATATCGTGATGGAGCTACGCAAGCGATACAAGATTGAAGTCCCGAAAGAGGACTACCCAAAGCTCGCGTCGCTGGATAGCTGCGTCGAGTATCTCTCACCGAAGTTCGCCGCGCTCACCCCAGCGTAGCAGGCTGTTGAACAAGTGTGGCACCGGTTTGTAACCGGTGCGATTTCTCCTGTTTCAGGGTCTAGCACCGGTTACAAACCGGTGCCACATGGAAAAGCTTCGTTTTTCGACTGAGCGCTAGCCCATCTGCGGTCATTCTTCCTGGCTGATGCATTACGACGCGATTATTATCGGGGCGAGCATGTCTGGGCTTGCCGCCGGGATACGTCTCGCCTATTTCGACAAGCGCGTCCTTATTCTCGAGCGTCACTACGCTTACGGCGGTTTGAATTCTTACTATCGCCTCGACGGTCGCGACTTCGACGTTGGCTTGCATGCCGTTACGAACTTTTGCAACCCGACCGATCGGTCAGCCCCACTGTCGAAGCTGCTCCGTCAGTTGCGACTTACGCGTGATGACTTTGACCTTCGTCCGCAGCGATATTCCCAGATCAAATTCCCCGATAAGCGACTTCGTTTTTCAAACGATTTCGCGTTACTGGAAGAACAAGTCGCGAGCGAGTTCCCCGAGTCTGCGGAGAGGTTTCGCAAGTTCGTCGCTGACCTTCGTGAGTTTAATGACACGGACTTGTCCAAACCGTACGTCTCCGCCAGAAAGACGCTCGAGGAGCGCCTCGGCGACCCGCTTCTCATCGAGATGCTGCTCTGTCCGATCATGTACTACGGCAGCGCCGAACCTCACGACATGGACTTCACGCAGTTCGTGACGATGTTCAAGAGTCTTTTTCTCGAAGGATTCGGACGACCGCCCGATGGCGTTCGCAAAATCATCAAAGCCCTCGTGAAGAAATATCGCGCCGTCGGCGGCGAGATCAGAATGAACTCCGGGGTTGCGAAGATTGATACGAATCGAGGCTGCATGCGGGGCGTCACGCTCGACAACGGGGAAACGCTCACCGCGGACGTTGTCTTTTCCTCCGCAGGATATGTCGAGACGATGGCACTCTGCGGCGACGAAACAACGCAGCCCTCGCCTGATGAAACCGGCGCGGTCTCGTTTGTCGAGTCCATCGCCATTCTGGACACGCCCCCGGCAAAGCTTGGGCACGACGCGACCATCGTCTTTTTCAATGACTCGGAGACATTCACCTACGCCCCCCCTAATGACCTCGTCGATCTCCGTAGCGGCGTGGTTTGCTGTCCCAACAACTACGAAGACCACGAACACCTCACCGAAGGCATCTTTCGTGTAACATGGCTTGCAAGCCCGACCGCATGGTTCGCCCTCAGCGAACCCGCCTACCGCGAGGCCAAGGCGCGGTGCAACGAGCACTTCCGAAATGTACTTGATTCCTACATTCCGGGCGGGCGAGACCGCATCGTCTGTACGGATATGTTCACTCCGCTTACAATTCAGCGCTTTACGGGGCATCGCAACGGAGCGGTCTACGGCTCACCGAAAAAGAGGCGGGATGGCTGCACTCCGGTTGAGAGTTTGTACATCTGCGGGACCGATCAGGGGTTCCTAGGAATCGTCGGCGCGATGCTCAGCGGAATTACGGTAGCGAATCTACACGTGCTTTCAAAAGCGTAGGACCCACTGGCGATATGGCACGCGATCGACTGGCGGACGCCAAAGACTATTACGACGTCATCGTCATCGGCTCTGGGCTTGCCGGTATGACCGGTGCGAACAAACTTGCCAAAGCGGGGCGGTCTGTCCTGCTGTTGGAGCAACACTACAACTTCGGGGGGATGGCCACTTGGTTCAAGAGACCCGGCGGGCACATTTTCGACATCTCTCTGCACGGGTTCCCGGTTGGCATGATCAAAAGCTGTCGGAAATACTGGACGCAAGAGATCGCCGATTCGATCGTGCAACTCAAGGGCGTTCGTTTCGACAATCCACAGTTTTCTTTTCAAACGACGTTCGATCGCGTCGACTTTACCAGCAAGCTCGTCGATCACTTCGGGATTGCGCCGCAAACGGTCGAAGATTTTTTCAACGCCGCCCGTGCGATGGATTTCTACGACGACCAGGCCATGACGACTCGGGAGCTTTTTGAGAAGTTCTTCCCCGGTCGGACTGACGTGGTGCGTTTTCTCATGGAACCGATCGCCTATGCGAATGGGTCCACGCTGGACGACCCGGCGATTACGTACGGCATTGTTTTTTCAAATTTCATGAGCAAGGGCGTCTATATCTTCCGCGGCGGGACTGACAAGCTCATCTTCATGATGAAAAACGCGCTCAAGCAGAACGGCGTTGACCTTCGCCATAGTGTTTGCGTCGATCGCATCTGCGTTGAAGGCGGTCGCGTGACGGGGATCGAAGCGAATGGTCGAACAATCGCTTGTGGCGCGGTTCTCTCCAATGCCAACATTAAGACCACTATCGAAAAAATGGTCGGCGAGGATAAGTTCAAAGACGACTTCATCGCTGAGGCGAAAGCGGTTCGGCTGAATAACAGTAGTTGTCAGGTTTATATGGGGATCAGGAAGGGCGAAACGCTGGACAACATCGGCGACCTTCTGTTCACGTCCGTCGATCCAGAGTTTGATTCTGTTCGTCTCTGTGCGAAAGACGTGACGAGTCGTACGTTCTCGATGTATTACCCCGACATCCGCCCCGGCAGCGATCGGTATGCGATTGTCTCATCGACGAATGCGAACTGGGACGACTGGGCGTATCTATCTGACGAAGACTACGCGAACGAAAAAGAGCACCTGATCAAGACAACGCTCGATGCGCTCGAGAAATACATCCCCGACGTCCGCAGCAAGATTAACCACGTTGAAGCGGCGACGCCCAAGACGTTTCATCATTATACGCTGCAAGCGCAGGGGGCAACGTTTGGTACAAAGTTCGAGGGATTGCAGGTGAGCATGGATCTTCCCAAGCAGATTGGCGGTTTGTTTCACGCGGGGTCGGTTGGCATCATCATGTCGGGGTGGCTTGGTGCGATCAACTATGGCGTGATTGTTGCGAACGAGGTCGATAGCTTCATGCACACAAGTGAGCCGTCGCACTCCAAAGAGCGAGCCGCCTCATGACCGATACTGCCATGCTCCTTGAAAAAATCCCGCATCGAGCACCGTTTCGGTTTGTGGATGAGATCATCGAAGTCGACGACGCGCGTATTGTTACGACGTATGTGGCTGATGAAAACGCTGACTTTTTCAAGGGACACTATCCGGGCAATCCTATTATGCCGGGCGTATTGATTAGCGAAGCGTGTTTTCAGTCTGGTGCGCTGCTGATGGCTCATCGCCAAAATGACACGAACTCAACCAAGACGGTCCCGGTTTTAACGAAAATTCAAGACGCTCGATTCAAAAACATTGTCAGACCCGGTGAGCGGTTGAGTATCGAGGTCACGCTCGACGAACAGCTAGACGCGGCTGCTTACATGACCGGTCGAGTGACGTCGGAAGGCAAGAGCGTCCTCCGTGTTTCCTTTTGTTGCATGCTCGCGGAAGGGGGGGAGTAACAACCCGTGAATCTCTCCGACCTATCCGGCAAGACGTATCTCGTCCTTGGGATCGCCAACAAACGAAGCGTTGCGATGCGTGTTGCGAAGCTGCTTCTCGATGAGGGCGCGACGGTCATTTGTAGTGTTCGATCGAAAGAGCGAGCTGAGAGCGTTGGCAAACTTCTTCCAAACTGCCAAATTGAGGTCTGCGACGTAGAACACGACAATCAGATCAAGAATTTAGCCGACCGCATCGGCGAAAAGCACCCAGTGATCCACGGCATCGTCCACAGCATCGCCTTCGCCAGTTACGAGTCGTTCTCCGGGAAGTTCCAGGAGGTCTCGCGGAAAGATTTCCTCCAGTGCGTGTCGGTGAGTTGCTATTCTCTGATTGCGATCGCAAACGCCATGAAACCCCATCTCGACGATAAGGCGAGCGTCGTAACAATCTCAATCTCGACGACGAGGATGGCTGTCGAAAGTTACGGATACATGGCCCCCGCAAAGGCGGCACTTGATTCGGCGATCACGTTTTTGGCGAAGTCGTTTAGTCGTGACTCGGAGGTGCGGTTCAACGGCGTCAACGCGGGCCTGTTGAAGACGATCGCGTCCGCCGGCATCCCTGGTTATGTCGATAGCTACATGTACGCCGAGCAGGTGATCCCGAGAAAGCGGGGCCTCGACACAGACGAGGTCGCCAATACTGCGCTCTTTTTGTTGAGCGAACGATCGAGCGGAATCAATGCGCAGGGGTTAATCGTTGACGCTGGCATGAGCATCAATTATTTCGATACCGACATCGTCAAGCACACCCTCCAGGGCGTTTGGCCAACGCAAGAGCGATGACGATATACCCCGTTTTGATAGACGTTCCCCACGCCTCCGACGAAAAG
>JAJRUK010000199.1 GCA_024277835.1 Planctomycetota bacterium
AACGCCCAACGCGAACGCTTTCTCTACGTCGGATTCGTTACGAATATCGCCTTCGATCAAGGTAAATCGGTCATGCGCGAGGGCGCTCGCGACGTTATCCCGTTTGACCGATGGATCGTAGAACGAATCGAAATTTTCCAGCGCGATGACGTCGTCACCGCGCGCAAGCAGCGCATCGCACAAGTGCGAGCCGATGAAACCCGCTCCGCCCGTAATAAGAATTCTTGACATTTTTCCTTCTCGTGTGGCACCGGTTTGTAACCGGTGCGTGCATTCCACCGGCTACAAACCGGTGCCACACTTTGGTCACCTCGGCGCAATAGTTGGTCGCCCGATGCACACATATTCAAAACCGCGCGTCGCCATCATGCTCGGGTCGTACAGATTTCGCCCGTCGAAAATCAGTCGCTGCGACAGCTTCTCGCCGATCGTATCAAAGTCCGGCGTGCGAAATTTAGGCCAATCGGTGAAGATCACCAGGGCGTCCGCTCCGTCGAGCGTGTCGTACTCCTCTTTGCACATCACGACGTCCGTGCCAAGCTCATTCGCCGACACCTGCATCGCCTCCGGGTCGTGGGCGCGGACTTTCATATCCTTATTGAGAAACATTTTGATACCTTCGATCGCGGGCGACTCGCGGATGTCATCGGTCTTGGCTTTGAACGCCAAGCCCCACACTGCCAGCGTCGTCTTTCCGCAATCGTCCCCGAATCGATCGATGATCCTCTGCGCGAAGCGCTCGCGTTGCCGCTTATTCACTTCCTGAGCAGCCGCAACGATCGGTGTCGCGAGATCGAGGTCTTTTCCCATGCTCACGAACGCGCTCACATCTTTTGGGAAACAAGAACCGCCGTAACCGATCCCCGCATAGAGAAACGCACTGCCAATCCGCGAGTCCGACCCGACGCCTCGCCGAACGCTTTCAACATCCGCGCCGAATTCTTCGCACAAGCACGCGACCTCGTTCATAAATGAGATACGCGTTGCGAGCATTGCGTTGGCTGCGTATTTGGTCATCTCGGCGCTGGCGGGGTCCATGACATAAATTCGCTCGTCGCGCCGCATGAACGGCGCATAAAGCTCACGCATAATATCCGCTGCGGCTGGGTTCGTCGTTCCGATCACGACGCGATCTGGTCGCGTGAAATCCTCGATCGCAGCCCCTTCTTTCATAAACTCGGGGTTGCTCACGTAGTCGAAGGGCTGATCGGTGTTCGCCGCGATCGCAGCCATCACTTTTTTATGTGTGCCAACCGGAACCGTGCTTTTCATCACGATCACGCGATAGCCATCCATATTCTTCCCGATCGTTTTCGCAACGTTTAGAATCGCGGAGAGGTCGGCTGACCCGTCGGGCGACTCGGGCGTACCCACGGCGATGAAAATCAGTCGGCCATGCTTGATCGCGTCTTCGAGGTTGGTCGTAAAGTGCAGGCGACCCGCTTTGGCATTTCGCTCGACGATTTCGGAAAGACCCGGTTCGTAAATCGGAATCTCGCCCTGCGTGAGGCGTTTGATTTTGTTTTCGTCCACATCGACGCAGCAGACGTCGTTGCCGCTATCGGAAAAGCACGCACCCGCGACCAGGCCTACGTATCCGGTTCCAACGACCGACATTTTCATAACGAAGCTCCCACAAGAAGTTCGACGATCCGCGTCGCAGCTTTGCCGTCCCAAAGATCGGGCGTTTTTCCAACCGGCGGATGACTTTGTGTTTCAGCGAAGGCGTCGACAATCGTTTTCGTATCGCAGCCAATCAACCGGTTGGTCCCCTGCTCGATGGTGATCGGTCTTTCAGTGTTTTTGCGAAGCGTGAGACACGGAACACCAAGGATGGTCGTCTCTTCCTGAATGCCACCCGAGTCGGTGAGCATGGCTGCGGATTCGCTCATCAGTTTCATAAAATCAAGATAGCCAAGCGGTTCGATCATTTTCAAATTCGCAATCGCGTCGATTCGACCAGCAAGCCCCATACCTGCAATGTTTTTTCGCGTTCGCGGATGCACCGGGAAGACAATCGGCGTCTTCTCGGCGATCTGCTCAAAGGCAGCGAGGATCGCCCCGAACTGCTCCTTATTGTCTACGTTGCTGGGACGGTGAAGGGTCACGGCGACATACTTTTTCGGCGTTAGTTCGAGGGCCGTGAGGATTGTCGATTTCTCCGCCCTGGCACGACTTTTCAGGAGCGTGTCGATCATGACGTTGCCCACGAGGTGAACGCGGCTCGCCGGAATGCCTTCGTTCTTCAGGTTTTCGAGGCCGCTCTTTTCGGTCACGAAGAGTTTGTCGCTGATGGTGTCGGTGAGGATGCGGTTAATCTCCTCGGGCATGTCGCGATCGAAACTGCGAAGACCGGCCTCGACATGCGCGACTCTGATACCGAGCTTTCTGGCGACCAGAGCACACGCGATCGTGCTATTCACGTCACCGACCACGACGACCCAATCGGGTTTGTGCTCGACGCAGATCGGTTCAAAGCGTTTCATAATCTCCGCGGTCTGCGCCGCGTGTGAGAGACTGCCGACCTCAAGATTGATGTCGGGTTTGGGAATCCCCAAGTCACCGAAAAACAGCTCGCTCATCCGATCATCGTAATGCTGACCCGTGTGGACCAGCATGGGCGCAACCCCATCGCGCACCGCAAGAGCATCCATCATCGGCGCGATCTTCATAAAGTTGGGTCGTGCACCACACACGCAAAGTACTTTGAGCATTCGATTCTTTCTCATTCATGTCCGCAGACTCGGGTGTGGCACCGGGTTTCCACCGGTGCATGCACAGGTTGCAAACCTGTGCCACACAAGAGACGGTGGTCCCGTGCGCACACCGCCCACGCAGCCACCGCCTTATTATCGACGCCTTATCGGGCGTTCTCCACTTGGGTGGATGCGTCGTAAGGGCGGTTTCGCGGGATGGCGGGCGCAGGATCGACCGATCAGAGCCGCGACCGTGAGGGAGCGACCAAACGGCCACCGCTGTCACAAGTGCTTTCGCTCGGAACCAATGTTGCGACATGCGTTTCGCGGATATCGACGATGCCCGAACGCGAATGGCACTCGGTTCGCTTCCTCACGGTCGCGGCTCGGTGGAGACTTGCTCGCCAGCGTCCTATACTGTCGCGGAGGTTCCGGGCTTCCTTTCACGGACACCGATTCGCATGTACTGTCGCAACTGCCACTATGATCTTCGTGGACAAGAAAATCTTCGCTGCCCGGAGTGCGGGACGAGGTTTGACAATGAAGATGCGACGACGTTCTTGGATGTGCTCCCCAAACCCGTCACGGTTTGGGATCTACTGCGGTCCGGTCGCGTCGTAATCGCGGTGATCCTTGGTATTGCGGTGCTGAGTTTGTGGATGCCAAACCGCCGCCCTCGGCACATGATGGCACCGCGACACCCTCAGCTTCTCTTTCGGCGATGCATTGGTAAGCTAACGATCGCCTGGCGCGACCAACAACAGAAACTGGCGATGCCAATCGACTTCGATCGTGCTGCAGTGATCAAATCGCTCAAACCGAGTTACGATGGCAAGGATCAATACGAGCGCGGGATGTACGGACAACGAAACTTTCAGCGGACGATGAGCGGGATCGTGATCGTCGTCGTTCCGGTAGCAGGTTACGTTCTGATCCTTCTATGGCTTTGGCGTAGCCGCCTTCGAAAGCCATTCGTCATCGCGTTGACAGTCTCAGCGATCTCACTGGCAACGTCCCATTGGAGCGGGGACATCTACCGATTTTTCTACCCACCGAGTTATTCCTATGTGGACGATTACGTGTTTGTCAAAGGCGTGAACCTGCTAAATCCGTCGCCGCCAACGTCTATCATAGGCTACGAACGCGTTCCGTGGAGGTCGGACGATCCGCGAATGATCATCTTCGGGGACTTCCGTTTGGAATATCTTTACGATGATGAATTTGCCCCAATCCTTGAGGCGCTGGGGCTGGAACTAGCCACCAACGTGACCGCTTCCCTGCGACCACCAAAGCGGAACTAAAACAACGGATAAATAAACGGCGCAAGCGGCGAAGAGCTGGCAAAGAGTAGTAGCGCCCCCACCAAAAGCAGCACGCAGATCAACGGCACGAGCCACCACTTCTTCTCCTGCTTGACGAACAGGAAAAACTCTTTCACCAGTGATTGCTTGGCCATCGTTTGCTTTGCTCCTGCGACTCGCCGATCGTTTCCGCGATCCGGTCGCACCTATTCTACATAGACGCCGACCCAACGCGACCCCGGCGGGTGAAAACATGTGTGTCGGAATACCACGGAGCGGGCAAAACCGACTCCGTGACTGGCGGATCGAAATACCAATCGAAACCCAAAGCGATCAGTACGCTGTCGCCGTTCGGTCGCTCCCTCACGGTCGCGGCTCTGATGGGACGCGACCTTCGCTTGCGATGTCGATTCGGATCGCATGATCGTTCATCGTAACGTCCGCCGCAGGCGAACCCCATGTTTGGACGTTTCGACGTTTGGACGTTTTCCTACCGTACCGCGACCTGGTCTGCCGTCTTAAGGCCGCGTTCCAGTTCGACGCTACGGCGCATGCCTTCGGCGTAGTCGACCTGATCGGGCTTGTGCGTGACGATGTAATTGCCCATGACGACCGCGTCGATCCCCGTGTTGACGAACGTGTCGTACGCATCCTTGGGCGTGCAGACGATCGG